>NZ_JJMI01000018.1:0-117756 GCF_000705335.1 Mangrovibacter sp. MFB070 | reverse complement strand
CCCGCCATACCGTTCACGCTGAACCCCAGTATGGGCCGGTCCAGTTTGCTGTGAATAATCAGCGTCACCCCGCCTGCCGGTGGTGCCCAGAGCATCACCCACACCATCCAGCCCGCCACATACAGCACCGGCAGTGACACCACACCCCAAATCCACACTTTTCGCCGGGCATAAAACTGTGCCACCGCTGCATCAACCCGTTCAACTTTTGCCCAGAATCCCATTTTCGCTCCCTGTTATGTTATTCATGAATGTGCCTTCAGAGCCTCCAGCCCGCTATCTGTTCACCTGCGCCAAACTTGCGCTCAGGGAGCGGTATAGTGGGCCAATACATCAAACAGTGGCGTCATGCCACTCACGACACTGGGTAACTCAGCCTTTAGTGCATCGGACTCCAGTTGATTACGCCCCCCATCCAGGTAAAACAGAGCATATAGCATCCGATCAACAGGCTGTTCTAACCCCATTTTCCCGGCTTTATTCAGTGCTTTTATTACCATCAAACGTTGCGTACAGGGTGGAAACACCCTGCTGGCTGGCATTTCTTGCCATTTGCTCAACAGGGTGGCCACTTCGGGCTTCTCCGCAATTTGCTGCCAGGTGGTTTTATCCAGCCGGATAACATGATTTCTGGGGTTTTCTATTTCAGAAACAGCAATGCTGAGCCGTTGCCACTGCGTTTCGCCTGGCAACCACCATTGCGTGATGCCATTGAACAGATAAGCATGCCAGTCACACTCTTTATGGGTGCCAGTAACGCCGTTGTGTCCATCGCTATGCTCCTTGCACAATGCCATCGTTTGACTGAATCGCTTTTAGCAGGCACGGAATACAGATTTTATTTTCGATTGGTGGGTACAGGACTGGCATTTCTATCCTCTGCGATGCCCCACCTTCCGTATCCAGTCTCCGGGCCTTGCGGGTGTAAGTCCCGGCTGTCTCGTATTTGATTTGCCCCTGCTCAATGATGATGGAGCTCCCACCACCAACAAGGCGTATTCGCTTCCTCCCGGCCAGCAGCAACTCTTTGGCGGAAATGAGAGTCAGTTTCTGCTCCGCGCTCAGGTGCATCACGCCATTCTGCGCCTGAAACTGTACCGGCCCCTGTGCCGAAATCAGGCTCAGCTTTCCGTGTTGAGCAAACACCCCCACGCTGTCGCCTGCCAGCCCGGTGATATGCCCCTCAGTACCGATGCTGATAGCGGGCGTTCAGCAGGTACTGATTCTGCCTGGACATTGACGATGCCGGGTTGCATCACTGGTAACGCAACCAGCACAGTCACGCTGTCCTCACGAGCAGGATCAGGTAGCACCACTTCCCGAGGCTCTGGCGGTAACTCACTGTTGTGTGTGTCAATCAGCGTGCCATCAGGTAGCCACAGACGCAGAGTCTGAACCTGCACACGCCCAGATGCGAGAAGTGCATCATTTAGCTCTGCGCGCTCAACCCCCCACGGAAAGGGGCTGGACAACAGTGACAACCCAGCCCGAGAAAAAGATTCCCATTCAGCCTGTTGCTGAAACTGTTGCGGGGATAGTAATACCCCTTCGCTCCATAATGGACGGTAAATTTTCATCCCTGAGACCACTCCAGACTTTGGGTTTTCGTACCCATAAAACCAGTGAAAGATTCACATCCTTGTCTTCTGCCTGAAAATACTGAGCGGCATAACATCTCCTTTGCGCTCCAGTTAAATCCCAGACAAACAAGTGTCAGTAATACTTCGTCCCGAAAGCTATCAGACATCCAATCATCCCTCTGAATATTGCTTAGTACTTTTTTCGCACTACAGCCACCGCGAACGATAATAGTATAACAATCCTGTTTAGATCAAATTTTCAGATCTTAATTTCTTGATTAGAATATTCTTAAGAATTTAATTCTAATTTATAATCATTAGTAATACTAAAGTATTAGAGAGACACGCCACCCAGAGTTCAGAAAGCAAACATTTATGTCGAAGAGGTTGAAATCTGCAGGATGTTATTAGAAAAAGTAATTTAATTTGATTAAAATCAAGGCGTAAAAGATCAAATAACTATTAACAATCAATAAAGTAGATAAGGAACAACAGGAGAGATAAAGAAGAATGGGAAGAGCAGTAGAGCGATTAAACGCTTCAAGATATTCCAGCGGGATAAGCAACCACCTTCCCTGCCCTGACAATCAAACAAGCAGTAATAAATATTATTTATTAGCACACTCTGTAAGTATTGCGGGTGCAATGCGCTTTTCTTAGAAGAAAGTCAGTGACAGTGTATGTAATGCCTTTTGTGTCAATTGACAGGAGGAATAAGCCAGTTACCCAAGTAACAACAACATTACCCCTCCGAAGCAAAATATGGCAGGGATAATTTTTCAATTACATTCCATTATTTTGGCTATTAAATAACAACTTCTTTGATTACAAATAGTTATTGGTTGGTGCTAGCCCAGTAAACCACATTCACCAATGCTGCCAGCCACAATAAAATCAGTGAGACGATTGCCCGGTAAAATAGCCTTACAGCCCCCCGCCAGCGTTGAGCTATATCCCGCACTTCACCGGAACGCTCACCCCAGATACACGCCATACCAGCGTCAAATTCCAGTAAATTTTCATTGTTTTCAAGTAACTGAAACAGCCGTTCATCAAGCCACAACCGCCAACAGTAATAATGCGTGGAGATAAACAACACCAACGAAACCAGGCTTCCCCACGACGCTAAATGCAGAAACCCGACGAACAATGGCGGCAGGGTCAGTGCGGCAAAATAACGCCATGAAGACAAATGAATGCGCATAATCCGGTGAGTTAGCATGATGTCTGGCATTGGGTCTCTCTGAGTTGTGTTGCCCGGTAATGTTCCAGTAACGCGATATGTGCCGGGGTAAAAACCACTTGCGGTCGCTGGCACTTAATCAAATTAACAGCCTGCTCCACTGAAGACACATGAGCCCTGGTGAGCAACCAGGCAGCAACAACCGTTGCGCTGCGCGATAGCCCTAATGCACAGCACACCAATACATTGCCATGTGCCTGATGCAACTGTTCAAGGCAGCTCACTGCATGGCGCAGAGTGGGTTCATCTGGTGCGACCAGGTCCATCAATGGGTGAGACAGCCAGTCTTGTGGCTGACTGCGGCACATGTGAAATTCAGCAGTAAGATCCAACACAGCAGCCTGCGAAACCTTCCTGCCTTTGGCAGGAAAACCACCCAGTGCCACCCCATCACACACCACATTGCTGTGGGCGAGATGGCGGGAAAACCAGGCTCTGGAAAGTGCAGCCCCCGCTAAGTAAGGCCATAATACGAGACGCGCAGACAGCGACAGCGTACCTGCACTGCTCTTCTGGAATATCGCCGTACCCAGCCCGGCATACCCAAGCGCGACCACCAACACAGACAGTGCCGGCCAAAACAAGAAATACCCGTAGGGGATAACGGCTCCCGCCAGAGCAAACAATATGCTGGCTGCACAATATTTCACGGCCAGGCGCAACGCCTGCTTACTCGGGCGCTGCCAGTACCAACGGCCTGAAACCGGCACCAGGTAGCTAACCAGAACCCCCACTATCAGCCCACTAATAACATCAATAAAATGATGCTGCCAGGTTGTAAGAACGGATACGCCAATCAACAGAAACCACCCGGCACAGACCTGGCGCATTAAGCCGTGCAGGTGTTCCCGGAAGCGCAGCCATAAGATCCAGGCAAGGATGATATGCAGCGAAGGTGCCTGGTTATAAGGCAAGTCGAACTGCTCCAGTTGGTGAAACAACCAACCAAAAGCACCCGGAACATCCGGGCGCATAAAGGTAAATTTCAGCGGGAATAGCAGGAAACCGGTACAGGCAACCAAAGAGGCGGCTACTAAGCGCCAGGCATGCCGAGTCTGTTCTTGCCGCACAGTGCAGATAAACAGAGAAAGCCCGTACAGCAGGTCTATGCTCCAGTAAGGCACAATGGTCCAGGGCAGGAAAGGAATAGAATGCTCCCAGTTAAACACCATGCTCCCCACACCAGCACGGCTCGCGGTGAACTGATTCACCTGGCCGTAAGTCAGGAAAAAGAGCGGAGCCAGCAGCAACAGCCAGCAAACGCCACGCCGGTACAGCATAGCGCGGTTCACCGCCAGGTCAGGTTCAGCCATCGTGTTTTCTCACCGCCATGGATACCGTGAAAATGCCAAACTCATCAATCAGTTGATGGCACTTTTCAAACCCTGCCTGCGCGACCAGTGAATCCATTTCCCCCTGGCTGCGCACCCGCATCATCCATGGAATACCATTACGGTGGCTGGTTAAGGTATACGCGATAGTTTTTAGTTGTGGGTGCCAGGGCTGGCCGGTATAAATCAATATGCCGCCGGGAGGAATGGCGGCTGCCAGGCCAGCTAAAGATGTGCTGACAGCGCTGTTGTCCTGGAATAATTCATAAAGCCCGGAAACAATACCCAGGGTTGGAGAGGGAGCCAACTCCGCCAGTGAACCGTAGTCAAATGCATCGCCGGTTGTGAACTGTGCCAGTTGGCCCAAGCCACGCGCTTCAATCATGGCCCGGCCTTTTTCCACATTCAGCTCACTGTAATCGCGCAATAATATGCTGTCGATACCCGCCTGTTTTTCCAGAGCATCCAGCACATAGCGGCCATGACCGGCGGCAATATCTACCACGCGGACTGGTTGGCCATTACTGTGCAGCCTGGCAACGGCCTGTGCAATCATCTGTTGAAGATGCTCCTTGCGCACACGAATGCCCCGCCAGCCAATACTGCTGAGGTACTGGCGGTCAATCATCCGCCCCAGTATCCCCTTCCCTTCAGGTTCATTACGGTAGACATAATCCAGAGTACTGCCAGAATCAAATCCGGTTTCATAGCCAAGACTCATTCCACGAGACTGGCGGCCAAGTGTTTTCATGCCCAGGCTCAGCGCCGCATACCCGGCTCCTTCCAGTGAAAAGCGCCCAGGCGGCGCCTGCAATTCCCGGTATGCATCCGCACTGGGGCTCCAGCAATCTTCGCGGCTGTAATCAAACTGGCAGGGTTGTTGAGCATAAAGTTCACCAATGAAGCGGCGCATATGCCCGAAAGCCCGCGCGCGTTCTTTTTCCCCCAGCGTATCGTGATAAAAGCCCGGTAAGATATGCTGCTCTTTTACCGGGCTGCGCAGGCCAGCATAAAACTGCTGTTGTGGCTTTTGATGCACCACATAGTCATTGCCTGAAATCAGCAATTGGGTGGGAATGGTAATAGCAGCAGAGTCAGCAACAATACGTTCCGCCGTTTGGTAGAGATCCAGCAAAATGTTAACGGCAATTTGGCGGGTTATGAGTTTATCCTGCTCAAAGCTGGTAATACGCTCTTCATCGTGGCTGAGGAACTTCCCTTTGACATACGAGTTCACATAGAACAGGCCGCGAATACGCTGTAGCAGCCCCAGGCCAGCCCGTGCAAAAGGCACATACAATTTAACTTTAAACGCAGGTGAAGCCAGCACCATACCGCGAATTTTTGGGGCATAGTCATGCACCCAGGTTGCGACCAGAACAGCCCCTACACTCTGGGCAACCACCACAATTTGCTCAATGCTTACCTGAGCGTCTTGTGCCACAAAGCGCACGAATTCATCTACATCTCGCACTGAACGGGCAAGGCTGGGGCTGTACCCGCGTTCCCCGGGAGATTTTCCGTGCCCGCGCGCATCCCAGGCATAAAAGTGGGTATCCGGCATCATTAGCTCATCAACAATATGCTGTAAGCGGCCGGAGTGCTCATGCCCGCGATGAAACATCACTACCACTTTATGGCTGCTTGCCTCGGGTGCAGGCCAGTGGCGAAAGAACAGTTCAGTACCATCACTGGTTAAAAACTCACGCTCATTAAAGTGGCGGGTATCCTTACTCATGCTGTTTCCTTGTGGCGAGTTGTTGTAATGCGATAAAGCGGTTTAATAAATCCTGCTTAAAGCGATTTTTATCCGCGTCAGAGTGAAGTGGGTTATCTACGTAGATATCAATAAAAAAGGGGACCGGGATTTTCTGGCCTTTCCCCATGGAGCGGTCAAGCCCATGCAAATACACCGGCGTAATAAGTACATCCGGGCACTGCTGGCTTAAATGCCAAATTCCCGACTTAATGGATGAAAATTTACCCGGTTCACCGCGTGTGCCTTCCGGGAAAATAATCACAATTTTGTTGTTTGCCAGCGCATCAGCACAGGCCTGTAAAGGGTTCGCCTGGTGAGCCCCCCGGTGTACCGGAATAATGCCAATCACTTTCAGGGCGAACCAACTTATCAGCTTATTTTTGAGAAAGTAATCTGCGGCGGCAACCGGTTGAACATTAACCAGAGTTGAAAGAGGAAACAGGGTAAATAAGGTTAAAATATCCAGGTGGCTATTATGGTTGGCAACAATAATAGCCGGGCCGTTAACCGGGAGCTTTTTGCGCCCCGCGACAGACACCCCCAGCCATACCCAGACAACCGGGTAAGCGATACACAACGTAAAAATCCAGCGTAACAGGCGATTCATACGCGCCCTCTACACATAGAAATAGTAATAAAAATGGAAAAACAACGGCGCGGTATAAATCAGGGAATCAAGCCGGTCGAGAATACCTCCGTGGCCTGGTAATAATTTCCCTGAATCTTTAACACCAAAATCACGTTTAATCGCCGACATCACCACATCACCACAAAAACCACTCAGCCCAATCACCAGGCCTGCAGCAAGGGAGTAATACCCGTTCATTGGTGTTAAAACTGGCCCCAAAATAACGGCGAGCAGCATCGTGGTAAACACCCCTCCCAGCAGCCCGGCAAGCGTTTTATTTGGGCTGACCTTCGGGGTGACTTTTATTTTGCCCAGCGATTTGCCCCACAAATATTGAGCAATATCGTTCAGCTCAGTCAGAGCAACGAGGAAAACCACCAACAACGCTCCCGCTTTGGTTTCTGAACCCGGCAGCGTCAGTAAATAAGCAATATGACTTAACGCAAATACAGTAGTCATCATGCCCCAGTGCATGACACTGGCTGAATGCAGAAAACCTTTGGTATCGCCGACAACCACCATCCTGGCAGGCAGAAATAAAAAAACATAAACCGGGATAAAGATAATAAACATGCCGTACCACGACATCCCCGTCCACAGATACTGCACCGGAATTGCGGCATACATCCACAATAACGGAATGCTGTCGGAACGCCGGGTTGGGGAAAGGGTCAGGAACTCTTTCAGTGCCAGAAAACTAATAAAACCGAAGAAAGTCAGTGCCAGCCATTTTGGTGACAGCATCGCCAGAGAGAATAAAACGATAATCACCCACCAGCTGGTCACCCGCTGCTGTAGCTCCAGCCAGTTTTTCTGCGGCCGCAATAGTTTTAGCCCAAGGGTAATCAGCGTTGCCAGAATTAAAATGCCGAATATGCTCCCAAGGCAAACATAAAGAAGGTGAGTTGAATCAGACATGCGGCACCTCCATTGCACTACGGCAACGGTTGATACAGGTCCAGACCAGAAGCAGTGCGGCCAAAATAAATACGTGATTCACCCAGGGGATATACTCAGGCCAGATGGCGATAACCAGCCCAACCGCGCCAAAGAGAAATGCGCGGTCACTCTTCCCCAAAGGCCCACGATAATTACGAGTGCCCGTTAAAACCTGTGCCAGTACCCCGCAAAACTCCGTCAGCCATGACAGCAACACCACCAGCACAACGACAACTGGCGATACACCGGCAAGAAAAGCGAATGCCAGATACAGGCTGGCATCTGACACAATATCCCCCACCTCATTCAGCACTGCCCCCATTACCGATTGCTGGTTAAATTCCCGGGCTAACATGCCATCTATGGCATTTAATGCCATGCGGAAAAACAAAAACAGCGGGAGTAAGGCAAATAATGCTGTATGCGGGACACAAATCAAAATGCCCCCCACCAGCAGTGATAACACCATAGCCAGCAAAGTGACCTGATTGGCGGTAACACCACGGGAATAAAGCCGGGCAACAAGGGGTCTTAACAAATTTTGGAACTGCGGTTTTATGTCATACAGCGTCACGTTGTGGCTCCTGCCGTTTATTCTCAAAATGTATTAACTGGCTACAGAAAAAGAATGCCAATGGGATATCACAGACTGCGGTAATAACGCGGAAATACAGAGCAAATAGAAAGCGAGGCCAGGCACTGTTCTGGCTGAGTACGTTTATTGTTATAAAGGCAAGGGCCAATGATAAACATATTTGCTGTACTTACATACCGTTATTACCGAAATAGCGACCAAAAGTGGGAAGCAGGCAGCAAACCTGTATGCAGCGATTACACTTATCAGGATAAAAAGAACGGGAGCTTTTTGTGAAGATATCGCCGCCACACGATAATCGGGTATCTGAAACCGCACCTCAATGGTTGAACAGACATGATATGGTCAACCATGCGCTGGCCCGGGCTTTACCTTTCCTTGCCTGTGTCCACGCCACCTTTTCGCTGATGGTGCTGCTTCGTTTTAGATTAATGGGCTACGACGACGCAACCATTCTGACTGCGCGCGAATTAATTCCGGTTATTGATATGCTCATGTGTGTAGTGCTGGCGGGAGTGGTAATGCTGGTTGTGCTGTCGCACCGCAAAATGATCTGTTCACCCCATTTCAGAATACGCTGCCAGGTTGTCTTACTTCTGCTGAGTGCCGCCTGGTCATTCAGCGCTTTTGTTTTCACCGCCTTCTGGCATTTGCCTTTTGCTTTCCCACTCAGTGTTACGCTGCTTCTGAGCACTGTGGTTGCGCTCTATTTTCACCTGAGTTTATTGCTCTGTTTTGTGTTGCCATTATGGTTTATCTCCTTCAGTGCCAGTTTGTATATCAATCAGGGTATTAATGCGCGGATTTTGTTGATTTGGGGAGGTTGTACCCTGATTTTTATCTACAGCCGATGGCTACTGGTTCGCTGGTTTAATGAAGCCTGGCAACGCTATAACGAAAACCAGCTTCTGGTATCACGGCTGGACACAATGGCACACCAGGATGCACTCACCCAAACGGCCAACCGGCGGGCTCTGGAAGACCACCTGCAACACGCTGTTGCCCAACAAATTCCATTCAGCATCATCATTCTTGATGTCGATTACTTCAAACGTTACAACGATAATTATGGCCACCAGGCTGGCGATAAATGCCTGGCGAATGTTGCTGATGCCTTAAAAAGTGCGGTACGTACCCCAGAGGACCTGGTCGCCCGATATGGTGGCGAAGAGTTTGTCATTGTACTGCCTCATGCCAGCCAGCAAGACACTGAACGTGTTGCGCAACGTATTCAGCAATGCCTGGCAGAAAAAGCATTGCCTCACGAAAAGTCAGAAGTGAGTGGCTGGGTAACAGTGAGTATGGGGCTGGCAAATTCAGAGAACGGGAAAAATGCCAATGAGATTATTGCTACGGCTGATGCCGCACTTTACCGTGCAAAACAGTCAGGGCGTAACCGCTGGGCGTACTGAATCCGGGGGGATAATGCTGGGTGGCAGCATATTTTTGCTGCCACCCAAACAGGTTTACATAATAGAGAACGGGTACTCAACAAACACGCGGATTTCATTACCGCCAATGTTGTAATCCGCCGCATCGGAAGAGACGCGCAGTACGGAATAGCGCAGTTTCAGTTTCAGGTCTTTGGCGATGCCATTCGGCACTTTGTACTGCACCTGGTTAAAGAACTCATGTTCATGGCCGTTGCTGCTGGCAGAGGTTTTAATGTTGTCGCCACGCACATAAGCCACATCGTAGCTCAGACCGGGCACGCCCAACCCGCCAAGGTCAACGGAGTAAGCCACTTGCCAGGAGCGCTCGTCCTCGCCATTGAAATCAGACCAGTAAGAGTTAGCCAGCCAAATCGTATTGCCGCCGTCGCCGATACCGCCATTTTTACGGTAACCGCCATAGTGGTAACCCGTGCTGCCACTGCTCTGTTGCCAGGCGATTTTAAAGGTATGGATATCCCACAACACATAACTGGCTGCCAGGCTCCAAATCGTATTGCTGCGCCCGGTGTTCAGGCTGTCGGCATAAGACTGGTCAAGGCGAGAGTTATAGCCGTTGAAGTCCAGAATCAGTTTCTGGTCATTCGTCAGTGGCTGAGTGAACGTCATGCCAAGATATTGTTTATTCTGCACATCCTGCACAGATGACGCATAAAAAGCAGCATTAAACTGGTCATTAAAGGCATAGCGTGCCCCGGCAAAAGCCAGGCTGTTTAACCCACTGTCATGGCTGTCGTCACTTTTTTGCTGTTCTGCAGTGAAATAGCCTGCGCTGACATCCAGCCCTTGTAGTTCCTGCGAATCCAGCATGAAGCCAGTAAAAGATTCATACAGCAAGCGGGATTCGTCGGCGGTAACAATTGGCAATGCCGGGCGCTGAGTACCATAACTCAAAACAGTATTGGAAAAACGCATTTTGGCACGCGCGCCAAATTTGGCTAAATCAGACTTCGCTTTGCCATCCTGGTCCTGAGCAAAGAAGTCGATTCCGCCCGCACCGCTACGCCCGCGCCCACCGTCAAGGCGTACTGCATACTGAGCAATACCGTCCACACCAAAGCCAACCGGCCCTTGAGTAAACCCGGAATTATATGTCGCAATAATGGCCTGGCCCCATTCATCGCGGTCGCGAACACCAACGTCTTTATAATCACGCTTGATATAGGCATTTTTCAGCAATACATCCAGGTGGCTATCTTCCAGAAAGCCGTTACTGGTCTGTTGCCCGGAGTCGGCCGCAGCCGCATTTGCCGACAAGACCAGCAAGGCGGCGAAAGGCAGTGATTTTTTCACGTTGTGTTTACCTGTGTTGTCTGTTTGTATAATTGTTTATTTGAATGAAAAACGCACACCTTCATGTAACTACAGGTTACACAGGCATACAATTTGTCATTTTTACCAGGCAAACTAACGAAAAGTATTATCAATTGGTGCGATGGTTAGCAGACTGTGTGCTCAATGGTAAGAAAAGCAGCGGTTTTGTACAAAAAGCAGGCCAAAGTGACTATTTTTCATTTTTCACTGTGGATTGGACCAGGCGCAACAGCAGCGGCCTTGCCTGTTCCAGAGCGTGAATTCCCCCTTTCAGCCAAATGCCTTTACCGTGCCAGGCAAGGCATGCAGCATGGTCAAACTGGTCGTAATCAACCGGGTAAACCAGTGCCGGACGCTCTGCTTTCAGGCAGTGCCACATAATGCCTGCGCCGCCATGGTGAATCACGGCATCGTACTCAGAAACCCAGCGGTCATAATCAACCCAGGGCAGGCAATACAGGTTGCTTTGGTGCGCCACACTGGCAGTATCCGGGTTACCCAGGGTAAAGTGGAAAACCCAGTCCGGCAGAGTTTGCGCCAGTTTTGCCACCGCCCGGGTCACTTCAGCTTTATGCCAGTCCAGGTGTGTGCCCAGTGTCACCAGAACATGGCGCTTACCGGTCTCGAATGGTGGCTGCGGCACTATTATTGGCGGTGTGTATAACGCCGGGCCGATAAAATGAACAGCGGCAGGCCAGGTTCGGGGAAATTCAAAGCGCTCTTCACTTAAGGCAAGAATACAGTGAGCTGAATAAGCGCTTTCGGAACCATCTTCACGGTATAACCGGTGAATACCGGTTGGGCGAATGGTTTTGCGAAATAACCAGAATATACACCTTTTGAACCCACGCACTTTTTTGCGATGAAGGAATTGAATCACCCGCTCAAACTTATTGCGCGGAGGCAGCAACCCACCACAATACCCCGGCACACCATCAGCGGTTTCGAGTGCACAAGGTGATGGCAGGCTGGTCCACCAGGGAACCGAAAACTGGCGGCAAACCTCACCTACCACGGGTAATGTGAAATCACTGATAACTAAATCAGGCGTGCCTTCATCGCGCCAGTATTGCGCCAACGCATGGGAAAAGTTAACCAGTAACCCCACAACTTCCCGAAACTGGCGGTATAACCGAACCGGGTGGGTTTTCACCGCATACTGTGGGTTTGCCACGGCGCATAACACATCATCATATTCACCTTCAATTGCAACGCCAGTCAGCCCGGCAGCATGAATACGCGGCAGCGCTTTTTGGGTGCTGAGAATACGCACCTGGTAGTGTTCAGCCAGAGCCCTGCCCATAGCCAGCACCGGGTTCAGGTGCCCGGCAAACGGCGGTGCCAGTAAATCGATGCGGGATGTCCCTGGGGGAATCAAGGCCAGTAAACGTTGCATGTACTACTCCTGGCAAATCAGTGGAGCGATAAAATTACGGCATAATGGCACCAGTTCCGGGTGCGATAAATACCCCATATGCCCCGAGCGAATACAGGCATCAACATCACGCAACCACAGGCGGGAAATGAGATCCTGGCTCCCCTGAACCAGCAAATGGCGGCAGCCCGGCCGTTGGTGCGCAACAGGGCCCCAGGCAAAAACGCTCACTCGATCAAGAAATGGTGGGGGCAACGCCAGCTGGTTGAACAATGCCAGCCCACAGCTGCCAGCCAGCAATACCGTATGCTCAGCAGATTCCAGCAGCGCCTGTGCAACGGGCTGGTAACGGCGGGTAAACTCTGGTTTTCTGGCATTTAAATATTCACGGGCATTATTCAGGCTGGCACGCAGCAGTCCGGTAGGTTGCCAGCCTGCCTGGCCGCTTTCCCAGGGGAAATTGGCATAAACAGGCAATGCACCCGGTGGCGTGACCCGCTCCAAAAAGGCCTGTTGCTCCGGGCTGAGAGCCAGGTTGCCAGGCATGCTGCGCCCGGTAATAAAAGCGACCTGCAACGAAAGTATGCTCATTGTGCAACAAACCGTTCATTGCTGTAGATGCGGTAACGCCGTGAGCGCCAGGTAATGGTGCGGTTAACCAGAGCATGCAGCACATGTACCGGTTGCAATAGTTCCGAAAGCAGCGAATACAACGGGCGTGAGGGAATACCCGGTTGCACAGCCAGTTGAATATTACGTAACACCAAATGGCGAACAACCAGCGCAGCAACCAGAGTGCCCGCGTTCATCACGCTGCCAAATGCCAGCACCAGCATCGCCCAAAGCAAGAATGGGTGTAAGCCCTGAAGCAGGCCTATCGCCAGCCGGGTCACCCCATTTTTCTCACGCATCAGTAAAATAGCGAACACAAACCACCGGTGCATTTGCCGCCAGTAGTGATGTGCGTTGCTCAGGCTGGTCTGCACCTGGACTGTGGCAGTGGATTGTACCAGGGTCACTTGCTGTGCTGCCAGGTGGCTGGCCAGTGCCAGGTCATCCGTCAGTTGGTGTTGTATGGGTTGAAAGCCCCCCGCCCGCGCCAATGTTGTACGCGCCAGTACATAACACATGCCATTGATGGATAAAGGACGGGCGACCGGGAGAAGCGGTAAATAAGTCAGTGCGGAATTATCATGCACAAACTGCGCTAACAGGCGCGATGGTATATCTGCACCCGCCTGGTACCAGGGCAGCGCAGTAACCAGTGTGTTATCCCCCATTTCGCTAAGCATTCTGGCAAGCGAAGGCGCACTGAGTATGGCATCATCATCCAGCACCAATAAAACTTCAGCCTGAACCACTTCATAACCCAGTGCCAGTTTATACGCTTTGGGGTTAACGCCTTCAGGTGCTGGCGGGCAGTAGTGAATATGAATGGCAGCATGGGGATAACGCTGTTGCAGCCGCCGGGCCACATACCCAGCTTCCTGGTCGTCGTTATCAATCAGCCACAGAAATCGGGCGCCGCTAAGTTGGCCCAGGTTGGCAGCCAGCACACTTTCCAGAGCAGGGTCACCACTCAGCACCGGCTGCATAACCACCACATTGCTGAAACAAGCAGGCACATCACATGGCGTGGCATGCACTGCCAGCACTATCCGGGCGGGAAGATACTTCACCAGCAAAATAAACAGCCATAACATTGCCAGTATTAGCATGGAATATACCCTTTCGCATGGTGTAAAAAACTGTCGAAACTGTGAGTAAAAGGAATGGAAGGTTCGCCAAAATCTGCCCGCATTGCATCCACATTCAGGGTTGCACTGTAGCCAAACACCGCCACACCAAAACGGGTGACAGGCGGAATTCCTGGCAGGCGCGCAATACGCCACATGCATTCAAGAGCACGGGCAAACCACATTGCCCGGCGTAATGGGACCGTTGCATCTGGTACAGGAAGGTTTAGTTGCATCAACAAATGATGCAGTGCATCACGAGTAAGTACCGGGTGCCCGGCAGATAAGTTGTAGCAGGGGCGAAGTTTTGGAGCCATTGCCGCCCGCAGCAGGTAATCACACAGCACATCCACATGCACTAATTCCGCCTGCGCAGGTTCTCCTTCATCCTCTAACCAACACAACCGTTTGTTACGCGCTGCGGTCAACAGTGGCGGGAACAGTAGCTGATCTCCCTCACCAAATACCGCACAGGGGCGCAGTACCGTTTTCTCGCCCGGATAACCGGCAACACACATTTCCGCCTGATATTTTGTACGCCCGTATTCACTGGTGAATTCGGGGCCAACTGGCTGGCTTTCCAGTAAATTGTGCTGATGAGCAAAGCGGTAATACACCGCAGCAGTAGAGAGAAAAATCAGGCGCGGTAAACCCTGTTGCTGGCAAAACGAAACCACCTGTTGTGTGGACTGGACATTATCGCGCCAGTACTCTTTTCTGGTTCCCCATGGCGATGCCCGGCCAGCCGCATGAATCACCACATCAGGTGTAAAGTCCAGTTGGCCCAACCTGTCCAGAGGCACAGCTGCATATTGTGCTCCTGCAGGTACATTCTGCCCTGGACGACGGCCAACGCCATACAACACACAGCCGCTGTTTGTGGCGAAGCGCTGCAAAAAACGCCCGCCAATAAACCCGGAAGCACCAGTAACAAGAATATTCACCCATTCACTCCCTGTATTACGGATTGCAAAGCCCGCCACTGGCGCACAATACGCCGCCGTTTTGTTCCCGCAGTAAGCACCGGCTCACCACAAACCAGAGACCAGAGCAAATTCTGGCTTACAACCCCCTGGCGCTGAAAAAAGCAGTTAAGTGCGTCCTGGCACAGCTGCAATTCAGCTAAAGAACCCCCTGCGACCAGAGTCAGAGCGTTATGGTCGGTCTGCCGTAACTGGTAATCAGCAGTCAGCGGCAAAGACTGAGCTATCACCCGGCTGCAGGCATCAGCAAACACTGTTACCGGAAGTTCTCCCAGGCCCGGCAGCAGCAATTGATCATCATGGCGGCCTTCAATACGGGCAATGGCTCGGGTTGCGCTGCCACAAGGGCAGGCTTCCTCCCGTGCCACCAGAACGTCATCCAGCCGGTAACGCACAATCGGCTGCGTCGAACGGGTAAAATCAGTAATTACCGGAACAAAGCGGTGCGCATCCAGCCACTGTGGTTCCACATGCAAAAATTCTTCATTCAGGTGTAATGTGCCATGTGAGCAAGTGGCAGCCAGAAAACCTTCCGTTGCCTGGTAAATTTCCCCCACATCACCAAATACCCGAACCAACAGCGCCTTATCACGTGCATCCAGCACTTCAGCTACTGAAATCACTTTTTTAACCTTTAATGACAATGCACCACTCAGCACCCTTTCTGCCAGTGCGCACAAGACCTGGGCCGGTGCCACAATAATGGTTGGCGAGAAATCAGTAAGGCCAGGTAACTGCTCCTGAAACGGCATCAACAAATCAAAATATGCCAGTGTAAGCCAGCGGTTATTAACGCTCTGGTATAAATGATTGTCAGCCCGCAGGAACAGTGCCACCCGTTCGCCAGCAAACAAGCCATCTGGCAACATTTTTGCCAACACGGCTCCTGCCCAGATGCATTGTTCTTGCGGGCTGACCACAAACACGCCACGCCGGCCGGAAGTACCTGAAGATAACCCTACACTGAAACACCCTATTTTTGGTGTGAAGTCACGGTTTTGTTCGCTTTGTAAAGCACATGCCAGCAGTTCATCCCGGTTGAGCCCGGCCGTATTCATTTGGTCGAAATGGGCCATCATTTGTGCTTTATCCATTAGCGGCCACTTTTTGAAGGGCTGGTGAAGATATGGCCTGAACCATGGGCTGTGGCGCAAAGTATGGCGGCTAAAATGAGCCAGCCGCTTTGTCTGCCAGGTTTCCAGCGCTTCGCGGTGAGTAAAGCGTAGCCGCCTGGTACGCGCGTAGTGCCACAGTAATGCCACCAGATTCATAAGTCTCCCTCATGGCACAGGCGAATAGTAACCTGCCCGCATTGCGACAGAGTATGTAGACTTTGTAGTGTCTGGTAGAACTGTTGCGGGTTGCCCATGACCAGATGCGCCAGGCGCGCGGGGCCACGAAGCTCACGGTAACTGGTGGCAGACCAGGCGGCATCACTGGCTAACAACACCCAGCTATCGTCGGTCTGCACAAACGCCCCAATGTGTCCGGGAGCATGGCCTGGCAGTGGTACCAGAAAGATCTGCCCTTCACTGCCTGGCAATACGTACCCCCGGGTAAACGGACTCAGTTCACCGGGTAATTCAACCAGTGGAAATGCTTCAATAAATTGCAGGGAGGATTCAAATTCAGGCGGGATCAGTGCCGGAATAAAAGCCTGGCGTAATGCCCGAAAACCACGTAACGCACGGACCTGCTGCCACCCATCACCACTACAAATAGAGGTTACTCCCGGGAAATCACGCAGGCCGGCAACATGGTCTGCATGAAAATGCGACAAAATGATGCCGGTAAGATCCCGTGCATGCAGGCCACAAGCTTGTAGCTGGTTAACCAGTGCCTGGTGTGAAGAAAAGTGTACCGGGGTCATATGGCGGTAAATACGGAATACTCCCCGGCGGGTGGCACTGCCAAACCAGTCCGAATAACCGGTGTCCCAGAGCCAGCGCTTATCTCCCACTTCCAGCAACCAGGCGCGAGCCGGAAATTTACACACCCTCACCCCTGCGCCTTTCAGCGCCATACAACCAATGTGGGTGCAATACCCCACTTCAAATTCCGTGATTGTTGCCATGAGCCAGCCACCACTCTCCTGTACGGGCAATACCTGCATCCATTGAGAACCGGGGTTGGTAACCCAGAATACGTTGAGCTTTTTCGCTACTGAGTGTCATATCAAAGCTGACAGTACCAGCACTGTAACGGGTCAGTGCCGGTTCCTGATTTCTCCATGCGCCAACCCTTTCCATGCCACTGACGACGAGAGACACCACGGGCCAGGGCAGTGATTTTATGAGGTAATGCAAACCCAACTGCTGGTTCAGCAAGGCATACAGCATATCGGCAAGGGTTGAAGGTTGCTGGTTAGTGATATTAAAACATTCACCAGACTGGGCCAGAGAAGCGCCGGTTGCCAGCCACATGGCATGAACCACATTTTCAACATACGTGAGATCCAGCAAAGCACGGCCACCGCGTGGCAAATGTAATACGCCCCTTCGCTGGTGCAACTGGCGTAACACCCTGGGCACAATGACATTATCGTGTGGGCCAAATAGTCCCCGCGGGCGCAGAATAACAAACGTCGTTGCCGGATTTTGAGGTACTGCCTGGGCTACCACCTGCTCAGCCAGATATTTCGTCCTGGCGTAGTGGCAGGCAAAACGCCGGGCGAGGTATGTTTCTGGTAATGCATGATGGTGTTGAAAATCAAAATAAATTGCTGGTGTTGAGATATGCACAAACCGCGGAATACTCAGGTGGGTGGCAGTATTTACCAGCTTTTGCGTGACCGTAACATTGGCCTGAAAGAAGTCTTCGGCCTTGCCCCACGGGGATGATTTTGCCGCACAATGCCAGACAGCATCGCAACCGGTCATCAAGGCCTTAATCGCAGATTCATCGGCCAGCGTAAGGTCCATAGCGACAAAACGCGCCCCAGTCTGTGCAAGTTGCTGGCCGACAACCGGGTTACGGCCTGTCGCCACCACATCTATGCCTGCCGCCAGCAGAAAATCGACAGCATTGCGCCCCAGCCCACTGGTTGCGCCTGTGACCAGTACTTTCATGGCAGCAACACCATGCCTGCAAAGGTCAGACCGGCGGCGGTCCCCATCAACATCAGTGGTTTTCCGGGAATGCAACGCCCGGAAATCATCGCTTCATGCAATGCTGTGGGGATGGATGCAGACACCTGATTACCATAATCGCGGTAAATATCCACCAGCACAGTTTCCGGAACGTTCAGGCGCTTACGCATATGTTCCAGCGCCAGATGGCTTGCCTGATGGGGTACCAGCGTAGCGATATCAGCCAGCGTCATTCCACTTCTGGCAAGCAGACGGGCAAAATACCCTTCAATCAATGAAGCAGCCTGGCGAAACAGTGCCTTGCCTTGCATATGAAATAAGAAATCGGCGTCTTCCATGCCTGTGCGCGGGTTACAGCGGGTTCCCCCGGCCCGGATTTCACATAACGCACTGCCTGCCGGGTAGGTTTCAGCCAGGCTGGCGATAATACCGCTGCGCCCGTCGCCTTTCTCCACAATGGCGCAAGCCGCGCCATCGCCAAAAATCAACGAAGCTTCTTCGTGGGACCAGTCGATACCACGCGAGGCAAGGTCAGATGAAACAATAGCAATACACCGGTAAGCGCCGGTATTCAGTAAGCCTGCGGCTACATCCAGTGCAGCAATAAAGCTGACACAACTACTGTTGACATCGAACCCGGCCACACCGGCAGGCAGGCGGGCGGCTTTCATAATATGGACGGCGGTACAGGGTAGTGCCTGCACCGCAATAGCAGAAGCACATATCACCAGGTCTACTGACTCAGCGGGCAAACCAGCATGTGCCAGCGCATCATGCAGTGCCCTGGCACCCAATTCTGCCTGGCTTTCCTGTGCTCCAGCGTGATAACGCCGGGCGATGCCTGCACGCTTCTCCACATAGCCAGGCCTTTTCCCCAGGCGGTTATCCAGTTCGCGTGAGGTCACACAGGTTTCAGGTAATGCCACCCCGGTGGCAATAATTTTGAGCGCCGCTCTGGGTGCAGTAAAAGATACATTTTCCATTAAACCAACCATTATTCGCCAGCCAGTGGCTGGTGTCAGACAGTTACTGACAATAAACCTGGCAAACAGTGCCTTCGTTCGCCGTGTGATAACTGACAAAATCCACTTTGCCATGCGGTTACACTATAAATAATTCCGGCAAAGATATGCAAAGCAAGAACCAGGGGGAACTTCCCCGGCAACAGCACAAAGAACACCACAACCAGGCCGGCTATTACTATTTATATTTACAATGAATCGTTAGTCATTCTCATAAGAAGTATAAATAACTTAAAGAAAATTTCCGAAATACTCACTTCCGTCGCCAAATACCTTCACAGTCAATTGACAAAAAAACCATGCATATCTATTTTTGTCGCCGTTGAGAAAATTAATTTCAACAATGGATGAACATTTATCAACTAATATGGATTTATAAAATGAAAAAAGCAGCAAAAGTATTTGCTTTACTGGCCGTTATTTCTACCTTAACTGCATGCAGCGGCACTATTCAGAACAAAGAGAAAGACTGCAGCTATGATTACCTGCTGCACCCGGCGGTTTCCATCTCTAAAATTATTGGTGGTTGCGGCGACACTGCCAAATAATCCCCTGCTGGAAATAATTATTCCGGCCAATATAACCATATGGCCGGAATAATCAGAACAAACAGAAAAATTTTCTTATTGTAGCTGGTTAATCAGCAAGAACAATTAATAGCCCCTTGCCGAGCCTGCCGGGCGGCGTACATCATTTGCCCCATATAAATACCCTTCACGCACTTTTCCTGATACCGCACCATCGTTCCCGGAACTGGCAGTACTGACACCCGCGGCACCGGGTAACCCAACCATAATTAACTCAGCCGCCCCCCAGGGAGTTTGTTCCACCATGTTGTATCCCATACCTGCCAGGATTTTTAGCGTATCTGCCGAGACGCCACGCTGCTCATAATAGACTTCATCTGGCAACCACTGGTGATGGATACGTGGGGCGTTCACTGCTTCCTGCGGCGCCATACCAAAATCAATAATGTTCAGAGCCGTTTCCAGGGTAATGGTAATAATACGTGAACCACCAGGCGAGCCGAGCACCAGAAAAATTTTCCCGTCTTTAGTTACCAGGGTTGGGCTCATTGAAGAGAGCGGCCGTTTGCCCGGAGCAATACTGTTTGCTGTCCCCTGAACCAGCCCGTACATGTTTTTTGCTCCCACCTTAGTGGTGAAATCATCCATTTCATCATTCATAAAAAAGCCGGTGCCCGGTGCCATCACCACCGCCCCAAAACGCCCATTAATGGTATAGGTTGTGGAGACGGCATTGCCTGCACTGTCCACAATAGAATAATGGGTAGTTTCCGGTTTTTCATGAGGCGCCACCCCTGGCTTTAAGGATGACGAAGGCGTGGCTTTATCTGCCGGAATGGTTGCCCGGATTTTTGCTGCGTAATCCTTACTGAGCAGCCTGTCCAGAGGGTTTTTAACAAATGCCGGGTCGCCAAGATAGGTGTTACGATCGAGGTAAGCGTGGCGCATCGCTTCTGTCAGGGTATGAATAGCCGCTGCGGAGTTGAACCCCATAGATTTCAAATCATACCCTTCGAGGATATTCAGCGTTTCACACAGCGTAACGCCCCCTGAACTGGGCGGTGGTGCCGAAACGAAGCGGTAACCCCGGTATGTGCAGGTAACTGGTGCGGTTTCCGTCACCCGGTAATTGGCAAAATCGGCAGCCGAGATAACCCCTCCGCCTTTTTTTGCGGCAGCAGCCACAGCTTGCGGTATACGGCCTTTATAAAAAGCATCCGTACCCTGTTTTGCTATTGCTTCCAAAGTCTTCGCCAGATCGCGCTGCACCAGCCTGTCCCCAGGTTGTAATGGCGAGCCATCCGGGCGCAGGAAAATACTGGCGACGTATGGGTCCTGTTTGAACCTCTCCACCGTTGTGTCGAGGACATCCGTATCAGCCCGGGTGAGAATGTACCCGTCACGAGCCAGCTTAATGGCCGGAGCCATAACCTGCTCACGCGTCAACTTACCGTACTTCTGGCGCGCCGTTTCCATGCCCAGTACAGTACCCGGTACACCGGATGCCAGCCAGCCATAAAGGCTCGCCCCTTTGACCAGGTTACCGTTGGCATCCTGGTACATGTTGGCGCTGGCTGCAGCCGGAGCCATCTCACGAAAGTTGATGAAGGTATCTTTGCCGTCGGCGAGGTGGATTGTCATAAATCCACCACCGCCAATATTCCCGCAGCAAGGGTTTACTACGGCTTCGGCATAACCTACCGCTACCGCTGCATCAATGGCATTCCCTCCCTGCTTTAAAATTGCCAACCCGACTTTGGTCGCCAGGTCCTGAGATGTTACGACCATCCCATGTTGTGCTTCTGTTGCTGGTGCCGAAGCCGCATAAATCTGGCTACTGACCAATAACGCTGCGATGGAAAGCGCCCCTTGCCATTTTCTTATTAGCATTGTTACTCCTTGCCTGTTATGTAAAAAAAGCCTGCAACCCTGCAGGAATGGTTGTCAATTCCGTGCAAGAGGCAGGCCAGGTTAACTATAGGCAAATTCAGGCGGGGTGTTTATTTAATTATTTACAAAACAGCAAGATATATTCTCCACAGCAAACACTTTACCCACATACTCTTTATGCCTTTACATAAAGTAAAAATACTCTGCACAGCGCAGGTGCAAACTATTTCCCCAACCGGGATAGCATTTCCGGGCGCATAAATTTATGGATGACCAGCATAAACAGCACCGAAGGCAGTAACAGAATTAATGCGGTTATCGACGATACCTGGTAATTACCAGACATGCTGGCGGTATAAAGCATAATCGGCAATGTCGAAACATCCGGAGCACCAACAAAAAAAGTGCCGGTGAATTCATCCATTGATTCCAGGAACACAAAGATACTTGCGGCGATAATCCCGGGTGCCGCCTGGGGCAAAATAATGGTGAAGAAAGTGTATACCGGCCCGGCCCCCAGGTTACGGGCAGCTCTGGCCTGCAATGGGTCTGTGGCTGAAAACGCGGCAACGCTTATCCAGACGGAATACATTAACCCATGCACACTGTGCACCAGCACCACCCCCAGTACCGTGCCATTCAGCCCCCACTGGTAAAACAGGCGGGCGACATTCATGTACACAGTAAGGTTTGGGAATGCCTGCGGGATAAGAAACAACAACATGAAAACCAGGCGTAACGGCATGGTACGTTGTGCCAGAGCGTAACCTGCAGGCACAGAGACAACCAGGCAAACCAGCACACTCAGTAACGCAACCCCCAGGCTGGTAAACAATGAACCAGACACATCACTGTAAGGACTGAATACCTGAAACCAGTATTTTAGCCCCCACTGGCTGGGCAGTGCATGAGGGAAAAACCAGCTTTCCGCCACACTCCAGATGAGTAAATTAACAACCGGCCCTAACAGGACTAACACAAGAAAAATAACCAGCAGCGTTTGCCAAAACCGCCCATTATAAATCGGCAAAATACGCCGTGGTAATTTGACCGATACCGGAACAGGTAACATTGCCGATGCCATTACTGGCCCCCTTTTTCTTTCAGGCTGTAGCGTAAATAAAACCAGGACAACACTGCACAAATTCCCCAGGAAACAATGCCCAATGCACTGGCAACCGGGTAATCACCATAAGAGTTAACACGAAAAGCCATATCGACTGTCAGCATGCCGGGGGAGCCGGTGCCAATCATTAAAGGGACAGAAAGCACAGACAACATCATCACCGTGGATAACACCAGTGCCACACCCAGAGTGGGCATAACCTGCGGCAGAATAATAGTGAATAAAATACGTATTCTGGACGCGCCCAGATTCCGTGCAGCCTGAATTTGTGCCGGGTCTACCGCCGCCATTGCCCCGGCAACTAATAACGTCACAAAAGCGAATTGCTTCCAGACAAAAGTAATAATAATGCCTTTCCACCCTAAAAATGACACGGTTTCCAGCGGGGTAACCAGGCCAGTTGCCACCAGCGCATTATTCATTAACCCATTTTTTGCCAGGAACGTTCGCATCATTTGCGCCGTGACAATAAAGGGAATAAACAGCGGCAACCGGTACAATAATCCCAGCAACCGGACTGCTTTTTGCCAGGGAGATAACACCACTACCGCGGAAACTGTTACTGAAATCACTGCCAGCAACGCCAGAGAAACCAGTACAATAACCACCGAAAAGACAATATCCTGCGAATAGAGCGAAAATACTTTGCGCATTGGCTCAAGGCTGAATTCCGCCTGCTTACCGGTGAATGCGGCAACCAGAGAAGCACCCATCGGCCAGATAAACAGCAGGCTTATCATTAATGCCGCAGGTGCGACTAACAGATATAAATGAATATTTTTATTTCTCATCCCAGGCTGTCCGGCTACAGAATTAATGACCAAAATACGCCCGGGCGAATCCCCCGGGCTGAATAATTAATTTGAGACCTGGCTTTCATAACCTTCTTTGATGTCATCAAAATAAGGTGCTATCGGGAAACTTTTGCCGTATTCAGCCAGTGCCTGAGGTGTTATTTCAGCAAACAGTTTTTCCCAGGTGGCGGTATCCAGCTCTGGTTTTACATATTTCGCGTCAATCCCCGGGTACCAGTTAAATTGCTTCACGATTCCCTGAGCCTGAACAGCCGGGCTGGTTGCCAGGCTAATAAAATCTCGCGCCAGTTCAGGGTGCGCAGCTTTGGCAGGCAGAACGTAATACATTGGTTGCCCGGGCATCCCTGGCGCTAACAGCGAAAGTTTAATCGACGGAGGCAATTTGCCCTGGTCTTTCCAGCTATAAAACATATCCACCCATACCGGGCCCATCGCTATCTCACCACGGCTCAGCATGTCGAGAGTACCCGCATTACCCGGTGTAAATGTCACATTCTGATTAAAGGCTTTAAGTTTCTGGAATGCTGGCTCCCAGCTTTGTTCAATGGATTTATCATACTTCCCGGCAGACAGGCGGCTGGCATCCGTCCCACCCCAGGCATAGATCCACCCCACCACAAAACTGACGCCCGACATGCCGTTTTTGATGCCGTTATACCCGAAAGCTTTGGGATGTTTTTCCGCCCACTGCACTAATTCGCTATAACTTTGTGGTGGTTTTTTTACCAGGTCACTATTCCAGGCGATGGCTGTCTGGCTTAAAAACATTGGCATAACATAGCCATCGACATTCACGCCCAGCGCATTTTTCGCATTCTGCGCACTGACCATTTTGCCTTCAGGAATAGAATCCCGGTAACGTGCCAGTAAGCCTTTATCCACCAACTCGCCACCAGCTTTTTGGTGCACCACGGCAACATCCATATCCCACTGTTTTACGCCACTCGCCTGTTGTGCCGATAACTTCTCCATAATTTTGTTCGAACCGGCATCTCCCGGCCCTGTCCCGATAACGTTCACTTTAACGCCAGGATGCGCCGCTTCGAATTTCGGTGCTAAAAACGTTTTCACGTAATCCACCATGTTCTGGTCACCGGCTGTTGCCACATTAAGCACCGTATCTGCCCAGGCTAAGGGTGTAAGCAACCCGCAGGAAAGTGACGCCATTACTGCCAATTTTTTCATGGAAAACATAACTATCCCCAAAATATTAACGAACAATAAGCCGTTACATTGCACGTGCAAAAATGTGCAAGGCTGGCGCTGGAATATGGAGTGTTACCGGAGTTTGCTGCGCCCAACAGTTGGGGGCATCAGCAAACAGCATTTGATTATTGACCCGCACACCGTGGCGGTAGTTGTGGCCGAGAAAAGCCGACTGTTCGACAACCCCGTGCAGACGCAGCCCGGGGCTGGCGTGTTCTGTGTGTTCACTGGTAATGGCGACATCCGTGCTGCGAAAATAAATTTCGCTTTCCCAGCTTTCAGGCTGTGGTCTGATACCGTCAGGCAATTGGGCAGACAACCAGACCAGCCGGTTATCTGCTCCCATAAAGTCGGCAACGAATGCCGTTGCCGGGTGTTGATACACGTTTTCCGGGGTATCGAGTTGCTCAATGGTTCCCTGGTTCATGACCGCAATCCGGTCTGCCATCACCAGAGCTTCTTCCTGGTCGTGGGTAACAATTAACGAGGTGAAACCCAGTTTTTCCTGCAATGTTTTTATTTCATGGCGCACGCTCAGGCGCACTTTTGCGTCCAGATTTGAAAGTGGTTCATCCAGCACTAATACGTCGGGTTCAATAGCCAGGGCTCGGGCCAGAGCTACGCGCTGCCGTTGGCCGCCAGATAACGCCGCCACATTTTTATCGGCCATTCCCTCCAGATTGACCATAGCGAGTAAATCCATTATTCGGCGCTGGCTTTCTACCTTGCCAACTTTGCGCACTTTCAACCCAAAACCAATATCTTGCGCCACAGTTAAATGGGGCCACAGCGCATAACTTTGAAAAACCATGGTGATATTACGCTGTTCGGCAGGCAGTAATGTAATATTGCGCCCGGCAACAGAAACCTCACCAGACAGAGTAGGAATAAACCCACACAAGGTATTTAGCAGGGTGGTTTTCCCGCACCCTGAAGGCCCCAGTAATGCAAGCATTTCGCCTTTATTCACCGACAAATCAATGTCACGCAAAATAACCTGCTTTCCGTACCCGGAAGTTAACTGGCTGATTTGTAAATAGCTCATAGTCTTTTAACCTGATTGCGGCTGATTTTTCTGTTAATGAACACGTGTTCATTTCTCTGTAAAAAAAATGCAACCTTGAATCGACATGATGTGAGCCTACTTTGTCGTGCATTTGTGACACTTTAATTAATGCGGGAAGAAATTTAGCGAGGCAGAATGAAAATTGATGTTCTGGGTTGTGGCAGCGCATTTTCGTTAAACCACACTACATCGGCTATTCGTATTATTGATGACCAGCAGTCACAGTGGCTGATTGATTGCGGCCCCACAGTTCCTCGCGCGTTATGGAATCGGAAAGTGGATATCAATGCGATTGATGTGATTTTTTTCACGCATATTCACCCGGATCACTGTGCGGGCCTTGCGGTATTACTTAACCACTGGAAAAGTTTCGGGCGGGTAAAACCACTGCAAATTTATTGCCAGCCTGAACAACAAACCGTGCTGGTTAACCAAATCGCGCTGGCAAACTGGCCATACACCGGGCTGACCTTTCCCATTGAAATTCTTGCCAGCCAGCCCACATGGCGGTGGCGTGGCTGGCAGATTCAAACAGCCTTCGCGCAACATGAAATTCCAAGCCAGGCCATTCGTATCGAGGCCGATAACCATGCACTGTTTTACAGTGGTGATGGCAGGCCAACAGACGCAACCCAGGCACTGATGGCTGGCAGTACTCTGGCTTTTCAGGAATGTGCGTCCTGGCTCCCTCTGGCTGCTGATGCTTCTCACGGCGATTACCCTGCCTGCCTGGCATTATGTGAAAAGCTGGCATTAAACCTGATGGTGTTGTACCACTGCCAGGATGCTGACCGGCCAGCTATTGCACAGGCCTGCGCGCTTCACCCTCATTTACGGCTCAGCGACGACGGCGCCATGTTCGACCTGGCCCGCCCAAACCGGCTGCAAACGGCATGGTGAAAGTCCCCAGTCCCAATAAATCTACAGTAACAGCGCAGGATGTTGCCCGCCTGGCGGGGGTTTCCCGTGCTGTGGTTTCCAGAGCACTCAGCAACAATGGCAGCGTTTCCCCGCAATCCCGCGCCAGAGTGGAAGCCGCGGCACGCCAGTTGGGTTATCAGGTTAACTTTCTTGCTCAGGGGCTTAACCGGCAGCGTAGCCAGTTAATTGGCGTGGTGGTTGCCCGGTTGACTGATCCGTTTCGCAGTACCCTGGTCAATGCTTTGTTATCTGCAATTCAGGCCAGGGGGTACCAGGCACTGGTCACTGAAATTACTGATGAGCAAGAAACTGGCCTGTCACTGCGCCGTTTTACGCAATTTCGGGTATCGGGAGTGGTCGTGACCTCCGGGCAGCCCCCGGAATCTATTGTGCGGGAGTGTATAGAGCACCATATCCCTGTGGTGGGTATTAACCGGGCGCAGAGTGGCCCGTCCATGGATGTGGTCTGTTCAGATAACCATGCTGGCGCTATGCTGGCGGCAGCACAACTCCGTGCAACAGGGTGCCAGTCGTTTATCTGGCTTAACTACCAGGGTTCAACCTGGGCAGGCCGGGCGCGTGGTGAGGCGTTTCACCATGCACTTACCGCACAAGGCATTGCGCCAGAATGCCTGAGAGAGTTGCAGGCCCCAAAGGACGGGTATGAAGGCGGTTTTTGGGCGGCGCAACACAGTGGTTTACAACACAGTGCTTTATTACCCCAGCGGGCCACTACCGGTGTATTTTGCGCCAATGCTCTGCTGGCCTGTGGTTTCCTGGATGGCATGCGCCAGCAAGGCATAAACGCCCCGACCGATTTTCATTTGATAGGCTTTGATAACACCCCCCAGACCGCATGGGAAAGTTACCAACTCACCACGATTCACCAGCAAGTGGATGTACTGGCAGCAAAAGCGCTGGATTGCCTGCATGAACGGGCAAAGAATCCGGAGCTTGCGGCTCAGGTTATCCCGGTGGCGGTGGAACTTGTCCATCGCCGTACTTCACCTTGCGTAACAGAGCAGACAGACACGTTATGACAACTGATCAAAAACAGGCATTGTTCACCCTGATTAAACACGCCGGGCAGCATGCTCAGGCATTGCGCAACCAGGGGCTGAAAATTGATAGTAAGGGCAGGCAAGATTTTGTTTCCGAGGCCGATGTTTGGGTGGAACAACAGTTACGGAACTGGTTAACACAGCACTTTCCCGCAGACGGTTTTTTAGGTGAAGAAAGCGGGTTACAAACCGGTACCGGGCGCACCTGGGTAATAGACCCGATAGACGGCACCACGAATTATATTTTAGGCATGGATTACTGGTGCATTTCAGTGGCTTGTGTTGAAGAGGAGCAGGTTGTACTCGGCATTATTTATGCACCTGACCGCAACGAGTTTTTTGTGGCAGAAGCCGGGAAAGGCGCCACATTAAATGGGAATTCCCTGCACCTGAAGGAACCCGACCCGGAGCAGGTGGTTATTGGACTTGGGCGCTCCAGCCGTACGCCTTTAGATGGCTACCTGAAAACCTTACAACACCTGTCTGACCAGGGAGTGGAATACCGCCGGTTTGGTGCTGGTGCGCTGATGCTGGCGCATGTCGCCGCCGGGCAAGTGCACGGGTATTTTGAGGCCCACCTCAATAGCTGGGACGCCCTGGCCGGTTTGCTACTGATTCTGGAAGCTGGCGGCAAGGCTAACCCCTTTCTGGCTCGCAATGGCCTGACACAAGGTAATGTGATGTGGGCGGCGACACCGCAAGTATGGCAGCGGTTATCGCCTGTGTTGCTTGATTAACCCCCCGGTACCACAGGGCTGGTAACGGCACCAGGAGAACCGCCGGGTGGAGCGGGTGCAGGTACATCCGTCTTCCCGGCGAACAGGTAGTCCATGATGTTACGCATAATCGGTGCGGCGGTGACACCTTCATCGCCACCATTTTCCAGAATAAGTGTAACGGCGACCTGCGGGTCGTTATAAGGCGCAAATGCGGTATAAAACACATGGTCCCGCAGGCGTAGCGGGATAGCTTTTGCGTTATACACCTGGTTCTCTTTCAGGCTGAACACCTGTGATGTTCCACTCTTCGCCGCAATACCGTAAGGTGCCGTATGGAAGTATTTATATCCGGTACCATTGGGCGCATTCGCCATACCAAACATGGCCCGGCGGACCACGCCCCAGAATGGTGATGCCGGGTCGCCAACTTGTTGTTGCTCTTTAGGTGTTCGGTAGAAAGAAACCGCTTTCCCCAGCGCCATTTTCGCCATCAAGTGGGGAATAATCACATGCCCGTTGTTTAACAGGGTTACCAGCGCTTTTTCCATCTGGATGGGCGTGGCAACCCAGTACCCCTGGCCGATACCGACGGAGATAGTATCCCCGCGATACCACTGTTTTTTGTGAACTTTGAGCTTCCACTCCCGGCTGGGCAATAACCCCTGGTACTCTTCATGCAAGTCTATCCCGGTGTATTTACCGTAGCCGAACTGGCTGAGCATTTTATGGATCAAGTCGATCCCCATCATGTTCGCCACCTGGTAAAAAAACGTATCCGATGACTCTTCTATAGCCTGTGTAACCGTGATATTGCCGTGCCCCGATTTTTTCCAGTCGCGGTAACGGCGGCTGGTGCCTGGTAATGTCCAGCTGGATCCACTGAACAGATGGGTTTCAGGTGTGATGACATGGTTTATCAGTGCCGACATCGCCATGTAAGGTTTGACTGTCGATGCCGGAGGATAAAGCCCTTGTGTAACCCGGTTTATCAACGGCAAGTCCTGATTATGGAGTAACGTGGCGTAACCTTTTGCACTAATCCCTTCGACAAAAGGGTTCGGATCATAAGAAGGTGTCGAGACCATAGCTAACACTGAACCGTCGTGAGGGTTCTCCACCAGTACAGCAGCTCGCTGACCAACCAGTTGTTTTTCGATAAATTGCTGCAACGGAAGATCGAGTGTCAGCCAGATGTTCTTACCCGCCACAGGCGGTATCTGTTTGAGAACCCGAACAATACGCCCGTGGTTATCCACTTCAACTTCCTGGTAACCCGTTTTGCCATGCAGCTGCGATTCGTAGTAGCTCTCAATACCCTGCTTGCCTATATCGTGGTCAGCAGCGTAATTCTCAGCTTCACCTGCTTCACTCAGGCGTTTGAGGTCACTGTCATTAATTTTGGAAACATAGCCGATAACATGCGCCAGTGACGCGCCCCAGGGGTACTGGCGTTCCTGGTAAGTATCAATCCCCACACCTGGAAAACGGTACTGCTCAACCGAAAACCGCGCCACATCCCGATCCGACAGTTCGTCCTTCAGGATAACGGGTTTATAACGGCTACTATTGTGCAGCGTATGCCAGAAGTTATCGATATCGTCCGGGGTCAGCCCCACCACAGGCGTTAATTCAGCAATCGTGGTTTTTAAGTTTTTGATTTTGTAAGGTGTAAGCTGAATATCATAGCGGGTAACATTTTTGACCAGCGGCGTGTTGTTACGGTCATAAATTATCCCGCGGGTAGGTGCTATTGGCAGCAATTTAATGTCGTTCTGGCTGGATCGCTCGCTGTAGTAGCTATGATCCAAAATCTGCAGGCGGTATAAGTTAAAAATCAGAATACAAAAACAGACGATCACCAGTGCGAACGCAATGGAAACCCTGTAGACAAAGAGTTTTCTCTCTGCGTCAAAATCACGAATGGGTGTTTTTTGCATATCAATTTACAGTACAGAATGCTCATATGCTCAAGATAATTCGAGTTGCAGCCAGGCGGCAACGCAGTGGATACCGGGGCTTACACGGGTAAGTGACCGGAGTAAGCGAGGACAGCTAACATACCTGCAATTGAAAAATGAATATCCAGGCAGGTTCAAACCTGCTCTCTGCAAGCAAGGAAGTTGCTTTCGTGGGGAAACTAGCACACAGGGTCTGGCACGCCTACCCTGAAGCTGTATCTTCCGTTCCTGATTTTGTTTCTATTTTTTTAAATGTGTCGCCTGATTATGAGCGTGCCTGAACAACATAAAAAATAAAACAGAATAAATACATTAAGATAATGGCACTTTTTACTAAAAATACGTCAGTGAGACTTTCCTGCGGGTGTTGAACAATCGAAACATTTTCCCATCATTTTCGCTTCCGGAACGGTTTGCCCCAATTGCCATAGCTGAGGTGTATCAACACCATTGAGCACCAGCGTGCTACCACAGTCTGTTATCTTTTCGGCTACAACAGGCAGCATTGGGGACATGACGTACTGGTGAAAAAATGCAGGAGCCAGCACCGTTACAGCAAACATTCCACTACACACAACAGAAAATGGAATGATACCAGCACCTGCATCGCTCAGCCCCAGATTCACATCAGCCATTAACGCACTCAATAGCGGGTTATGCTGAGCATCGGCCAGATTCGGGAAAGACTCATTCACCATTAAAGTCACAAACGGCGCTAACGCGAGCTGGCGCAGGTGTTCTGGCGAAGATGCCAGGTACGCAGCCTGTTCAAAGTCCATATGCAGCAGGTAACACAACCCTCTGTGGTTAAACACATGGGCGGCCCGGCTAATGAAACTCAGTTGATTCTCAAACCAGTTTATATTGGCATTCTCTTTTGGAGAAAAGACCGCAGACAAATAATGCCCCGGAGGTTCACCTGACATGATCCCCCATAATTTCCCGGTTTCACCAATAATGGCGGCAGAACCGCCAGGCACAGAAACCTGCCCCAGCAGGGCAAGTGCTGCATTGTATTGTTCCATAACTGACATCCTTGTTTAACATCACTTAAATGATCGAAAAAACCAATTAATACATCATTTTTGATCGATAAAATACGTGTTAATGCCTATCAATTCATGCAATTTGATCGATATAAACAGGTAAAAATCCTATTGTTTTTTTATAGTTAATCATGTAATGGTTAATTTTTACCCATAAGGCAAATTTTCATCATACTGTACTGAGCTGTCAACGGCTGACACTCTGGTTCAGGCCGTTCGTGTACACTTCCTCCCGGCAATTATGCTATTCAAAAATAGCATTTAAAAATAAAGAAAAATACTTTCACTTTTTATTCTAAAAACTAAAAAAATAAAAATTCTAATAATAAAGTACCAGAAAAATATACCGTTCTTTCTGACCTGTTCTCAAATACCAAAACAGATAAATAGCCGATTAATTAATATATATTAAAATCATAACCTTACTCTGCCAGCTCCTTTTCGCTGGATAAAGTTTTAACGCCTTTTACCGATAAATTTATCATCCCCGGCTCATTTTTCTCACATTGGATGATGAACATGATAAAGAACCTGAAAGTCATAACAGGTATCATCGCAGTACTGGTGATATTTTCGGTACTACAATTGGTTACCAGCGGTTTTTTCTACTCCGCCGTTAATAATGATCGCCGTAACTTTCAAAACTCTGATGTACTGAACTACCAACAGTCACAACTTACTGACAGCTTTCTTACTCTTATTAAAACCCGTGTCACCATTAACCGGGTCGCCATTCGTTTTCTGAAAAACCAAAAAGACCAGGCTGCTATCGACGGCATGAAGCGGTTGCTGGACAGCGCCGGGAAATCACTGGTCCAGGCAGAAGGTTATTTTGCCAAATACAAAGATGCGCAAGATATCAGTGGGCAGGACACAGCTCTTGCCAGCCAGTTGGAGCAAAAGTACCAGGCCATGCATGACGTGATGAAGATGTCCATTCAGTATCTGGGTGAAGGTAACTACCCGGCATATGGAAATCTGGATGCTCAGCAGGCGCAGGATGACCTGGAAGGGATGTACAACCAGTGGCGTAAACAGAACGCCAGCCTGCTACAAAATGCCGGGCAGGAAAACCTGAACAGCTATAACAGTATGAAATGGACGCTGGGCGTAATTCTGTTATTGGTTGTGGTCACTATTGTCATTTTGTGGCGTGGACTCCAGGTGATCCTGTTGCACCCATTACGTAAAGTGATGGAGCATATCCGTGCCATCGCGGATGGTGACCTGACACGTAATATTGACGCAACAGGCAATAATGAAATGGGGCAACTCTCTGCCGGGGTTAAGGCCATGCAGGGGTCGCTGGTTCGCACTGTCAGTGCAGTGCGTGAAACGTCAAATTCCATTTTCACTGGTGCCAGTGAAATCTCTTCCGGTAGCCACGATTTGTCTTCCCGTACTGAAGAACAAGCCGCCTCTCTGGTGGAAACTGCGGCCAGTATGGAAGAACTTACAGCAACCGTTAAACAGAATACCGACAACGCGCGCCAGGCTGCGCAATTAGCGAAAACAGCTTCGGAGACAGCACTCAAAGGTGGCGAGGTGGTGAATACTGTGGTGCACACGATGAGCGCCATTGCCGACAGTTCGCAACAGATAGCCCATATTACCAGCGTTATTGACAGTATTGCTTTCCAGACCAATATTCTGGCGCTCAATGCTGCCGTTGAAGCGGCCAGAGCAGGAGAACAGGGCCGCGGGTTTGCTGTCGTCGCCGGAGAAGTGCGCACCCTGGCGCAGCGCAGTGCGCAGGCAGCAAAAGAGATTAAGGAGCTTATCGACAACGCAGTCTCTCGTGTGAATACAGGTTCCGGCCAGGTGCAGACTGCAGGCTCCACCATGCAGGATATTGTACAGGCAGTTACCCGGGTAACGGATATTATGGGTGAGATAGCTTCTGCATCAGACGAGCAAAGCCGTGGCATTGAGCAGGTTGGCCTGGCTGTCTCACAAATGGATGGTGTCACCCAGCAAAACGCCTCCCTGGTTGAAGAATCTGCTACCGCCGCCGCGGCACTGGAAGCGCTGGCGGGCAAACTCCACCAGGTGGTTGATGTGTTCCGGATTAACGGTATGCAGACGCCAACGACCTCTTCCCGCAGCGCCCCCCCCACTGCACGGGCAGCCACACATGCCCTGCCGCCTGCGGGCAGCGACAATAACTGGGAAACGTTCTGATTCCCGAACCCACCTCAGGGATGAGGCTGTTCCCCCACCCAACGCAGCGAATCTGCCTCGAGCTTACATGAGTAAGTGACCGGTGTGAGCGAGGCAGCCAACACACCTGTTAGTGCAAAAGACACCCCGCCAGGCGCTAAATTATTCGTGCTACAGGAAGGCGGCAACGTAGCGAATCGCCGGGAGCTTACATGAGTAAGTGACCGGTGTGAGCGAGGCAGCCAACACACCTGTAGTGCGAAGAATGACGCGCCTGAACACATTTGTTTACCCTTAGCCTTAGCCTGAAACCCGAACTTTGCACTCTGCTGACTGTGGATGGGGGGCAGAATGCCGTATTATGTGGAGGCGATAATGTAGCGTGAGCCTGGTGTTATGTCTTTTCATCCTAAATGTTTGGTCGCTTTGGTGCTTGCGGTTTCGGCTGGTGCGCAGGCCGATATTACCGAGGCGAGAATTACTGCTGATTGCGCTAAAGTTAGCCACTATGCGGCTGAGGGTAAGGCGGCGTGGGCGGCAAATAAGTTTGCTGCTGCGCGGGCTGCATTTGAAGAGCAGGTTAGCTGGAGCGAACAGTGTGACCTGCCTGATGACCAGATTGCTGCTGCTTATAATGCTGTGGCAAACACCTATATACAGCAGGCAGATTATCACCGGGCGTGGGCGTGGCTGATGCTTGCACCTGGCTACCCTGAATCTGTGCAAAACCTGGCTTTAATTAAAGACAAACTGTCTGCTGAACCTTTTTCTCGCTCGCCGGATGGGGTGTGGTGGAAATATGCCGGAAGGGGAATTTGGCAAAGTATTAAGGTAACCGGTGCCGGGAATGACAAAATCAACGTGGATTTTGAAGGCTATGCTTTTGGGCTGATGGGGTTGTATAACGGGCCCAATATGGGGCATTTCGTACGTACCGTTGCCTTTTCGGGCAACCACGCGACGGTGAAATTACGCGATGATGACGATGACGTCTCCGGCAATGACACCGACAGTGATGACAGCATCAACTGCAATATTCATCTGCAGTTCACACCAGACCAGTTAACGGTCACCACTGTCCGGCCGCAACAATGTGGTTTTGGTCATAATGTTACGGCCAACGGTACATGGATTCGGGTGCAATAACGGGCGAATTACGCCAGGTGTTTAGCCAAAAACTCCCCCGCTTTATCAACACCCTGTTGCGTTATTGTGTGGCCTGCTGTGGCATCCCATACCACCTGAACCGGAATCCCCAACGCCTGAAGTTTTTCCTGCGCCTGCTGGCTCTCCTGCCAGGGGATCACCGGGTCACGCTGACCATGTACCAGTAAAGCAGGTACTGATGGCACAGCGCTCTCCTGCTGTGTTGCCAGCCTGCCAGAAAACGCCACGACAGCAGCCAGCGGCCAGCGGCCCGATACCAGTGCGTCCAGCGCCATAATCGAACCCTGAGAAAAACCAACCAATGCCAGTTTATCCTGTGAAGGGTTCACTCCCTGTTGCTGGCAAATAGCCTGAATAGTGCGGTCGAACTCCGGGCGAGCCTCAACAATTCGTTGTGGGCGATTCGCTTCTGTAATACCGTTAAGACTGAACCACTGCCAGCCTCCACCCTGCCCAAAAGCCTGCGGGGCATTTGGTGCGCTGAAGTGGGTGTCGGGTAAGCGTTCTTGCCATAATTGCCCAAGCACAGCTAAATCCGCACCACTGCTGCCCACTCCGTGCAGAAAAATAACCAGTTTCTTCGTCATGTCCGGCTCCTTACAACCCGTAAGCGCTCATATCTGGCCCTGCCGGAACAATCCCCGGTGGATTCAGCGCCTTAATTGAATAATAACCATGTTTGATATGGGCAATGTTCACCGTATCGCGCACCCCCGGTATATCAAGCACCCGCTGCATATACGGGTTGAGGAATGCATATTCACGCACCGGTTTCAGATTGCATTTAAACAACCCGTAGTAAGCCACATCAAAACGAATTAGCGTAACAAACAGGCGAATATCTGCCTCTGTCAGTTGTGTACCACACAAGAATGGCCGCCCATCGCTCAGGCGTGATTCCAGCTGTTCCAGCATAGTGAAAACATCATTGAATGCGTCTTCATAGCTTTCTTGCGTCGTCGCAAAACCGGCACGGTAAACACCATTGTTCAGCCGTGGGTAGATAACCGCATTCAGCTTGTCTATCTCTTCACGCAATGGCTGTGGATATAAATCCCATTCATTGCGGGCCAGGTCACCAAAGCCGCTGTCCAGCATGCGCAGAATATCGGCGGACTCATTATTCACGATGGTGCCGGTAAGCTTATCCCACAAAACGGGGACAGTTGCCCGCCCGGTAAAATGCGGGTCAGCCCGGGTATAGAGCTCATGTAACCACTCAGCCCCATTCAGTTCATCAAGGTTCGCACCAGGAAAGTGCCCAAAGTGCCAGCCCTGGTCAAATAATTGCGGTTCCACCACACTGACTGAAATAACAGACTCCAGCCCTTTCAGTTTACGCGCCATCAGCACCCGGGATGCCCAGGGGCAAATATACGCAACATATAAGTGGTAGCGCCCGGCTTCAGCCTTAAATCCCCCGTCTCCGGTTACGCCTGGCGCACCGTCTGGCGTAACCCAGTGGCGGAAGCTGGAGGTTTGCCGGACAAAGCCGCCTTTCTCATCGGTTGCCTGAACCGGATGCCACTCGGTGGTCCATTTGCCATCTACCAGCATGCTTACCTCCTGATTACAGTAAAAACGTTTATTTACGGCCAAATGGTGTCGGTTTCAGTGCCATTGCGCCATCACCAGTCAGAGCCAGCACAACCAGGCCAACAATCCAGAACCCGGGGAATTCCCAGCCACCGTTAGGGTTAGTAAAGAAGAACCCGGCCGGGCCATGCACAGTAAAAATCGCGCCAAGCAATACCGGAATCAGTGCAACAGCTGCAATACGGGGCCAGATACCCAGAATCAATGCAATAGCGCCCACCAGCTCCCAGGCCATAGTGATATAAGCCAGGCCACCTGGCAGCCCCAGCGAAATAAAGAACTTCGCAGTACCGGCCGGCGTGAATACAAAAGCTTTTAAGCCAAAGTGAGCCAAAAACAGAATACCCAGCGCGATGCGCATTACTAAAGCAGCCCAGGGGGCAGTACGGTTATCAATCATGGTCTTTTCCTCATCATCAGGACAGGTTTTGTCGATAAGGCAAGACTACGTTATTTCTGATTAAATGATTATCCGGCCAAAGTGAGATTATTTATTTCCATTTCAGCACTAATCAAACCATGCCTGGTCTGCGAAGGCTCCAACCAGAAAATCAATAAACGTCCGGGATTTATGGGCAAGATGCCGCGAGGGCGGATAAATGGCATACAGACCGAGTGGCGGTGCATCCCACTGCGTGAGCAACTTCACAACCTCACCACGGTGGATGGCATCACCGGCAACAAAAGTGGGTAACCTGGCAATACCCAGCCCCGCCACCACTGCACTCAGGCAGGCTTCTGCGTTTGAAAAACGTAACCGCCCTTTTACTGGAAAGGGAATCAGCCGGCCATCTTCATGAAAATGCCAGTGATTTGGGTCGCGAAAGTTTGTGTCCACTATGCAGTCAAATTCAGAGAGTGACTTCCAGTGTTCTGGTGTGCCGGCGCCAGCAAGATAAGCAGGTGATGCGACTGTCGTGACATGTATATCGCACAGTTTACGGGCAATCAGGCTACTGTCTTCCAGGTTGCCAATGCGTAATGCCAGGTCAAACCCCTCTTCAACAATATTCACCCGCCGGTCTGAAAAGCTGACATCCAGTTCAATGTTGGGGTATTCGCGGGCAAAATTTACCATTACGGGTGTCAGTTGGCGCGTGCCAAAAGTAACGGGTGCAGAAATCCGCAACTTACCGAAGGGTCACGGGCCGTGTGGCGCACATCGGCGTCCAGTGCATCGAAGGCATCAATCAGCACCTTTACCCGCTCATAATAAGCCAGGCCTACATCCGTGGGTGCCAGAGAACGGGTGGAACGTTTAAATAACTGGATCCCCAGTTCTTTCTCCAGCCGCGAAATCAACCGGGATGCCTGGCCATGGCTGGTATTCAGGCGTTGCGCTGCCCGGGCAAAACTACCAAGCTCCAGCACCATTACAAACATACGGTCACAATCCAGACGATCCATCTCATTCTCTCATTGCAGTTTTATTACTTACCGGCTCTGAAACCGTAGCAGGATACTTAAATTATGTTACCTGGTTGGTTCGAATGGTTGATATCTTAGTAAGACGTATTTCGAGTAAATTATCTTCTGCTTGAGATTTGTCTCAAGACACAGAATTAAAACTGCGCACCTGAGATAGCTGACTTATGTCGGAAGAAACATTAAAGCAACAAATACAAAATCTCAAAAAACATAATGCCAGATTAAAGCGTATTGCCCACGATGCCAGAGATAAATTAAGTGCGGCACTGGATGGCACAGGGTTATGTTTATGGCAACTGGATATCCCCTCCGGGAAGCTGGTTATTTTTAACCGCCGTTGGGGGGCCATGCTGGGGTTCCAGCCAAAAGAGCTAAATGCACATTTCGATGTCTGGCGCGATCATCTGCACCCTGATGACCGCGATTTTGTGCTGGCTGCCTTTTATAACCATATTGAAGGCAAAACACCGTTTTATGAAGCATTACACCGCATGGAAGCCAAAAATGGGTCTGTCACCTGGGTGCTGGACAGAGGCCGGGTCACACAGTGGGATGACGAAGGGCGGCCACTGAAAGTGACGGGCACACATATTGATATGACGAAAGAAAAGCAATACGAGCAACAACTGGCCCGCCTTGCAAACCATGACCCGCTCACCGGGCTGGCAAACCGCCATGCACTGACCAACCAGTATAAGAAGCTACAGAAGCAATCAGCGTTTTCCATCGCGTTTATCGACCTGGATAATTTCAAGACCGTTAATGACACGCTGGGGCACCGCAGTGGCGATAATCTGCTGGTGCAACTCGCCCAGCGCATTAACGCGGTTTGCCCGCAAGGTTGTGTTGCCGGACGCCTGGGTGGAGATGAGTTTTTGTTGATTATCCCCTGGGGCGTAAGCCATCCTGAAACCATGCATCTTGCCAGGCAGATTCTGGATGTCGCTATGGTGCCATTTGAACTGGATAACGGCGAAGCCGTCATAGGCGCATCAGTTGGTTTGGTTGATGTTGGCAGCCGTGAATCATTTGCCGATGCGGTTTTGCGCGCCGACGAAGCCATGTACTCTATTAAGCACAATGGTAAATCAGGTATTGCTGTTGGCAGCCCTCCGCCGTCACCGGCACCCAACCGCCGCCGGTAAGTTTGCAAAAATTTCATCGCCACCCGGGCCAAACCCGGCGGCAATCAGAATTTTTTGAGCCAGAGGCGAGCCCAGGAATACAGCCAAACGTTCCGCCTGCATATCCAGCAGCGCCAGCGTATATTGCGCCTGCACCCCCATATCTTCAGGAATATCCAACACTGTCAGCCCAGTAATGCGACGCAGTCTGGCGGCATAGCTGGCATAACCGATAAACATATCAACCCGCCCCTGGTTGATCAGCCAGCCTGCCGCGGTTTCCCCCGGGGGAACAGGCAGCGTTTCACTGCCGCCAACCAAACATTGCGCACGTTGTTGGATAGCCATTCCCTGCCCGGGGTAACGCCATTCTATCTGGCGGAACAACTGCCAGGTATAGTCACCGGAAGGATCGCTTACCGGAGTGGATGTCCCCAGGCGTAATTCAGGCCGGGAGAGCACGGATAACCAGGTGTCGCCGGGTACCAGGCAGTCTGTTTTCACTGTCAGGCATAAACGGTTGGTGGCAAAGGGCATCACCTGATGCGCTCTGCCAGCCATAAACAGTGAGAGCGGGTGATCAAGGTTTGCTGATGCAAATAAGTCACAGGCTTCACCTTGTTCAATGCGCGCACGCAGAAGGCCTGCCGGGCCAAACCCGGTATCCACGTGCTCACCACTAAGCTCATAAAAAGCAGCCATTAACGGCTGCCAGACAGCCCGTAAACTCCCGGCGACAAGTGCTTTCATGTTAGTGTTCACCCTGGTAATTAGTGCCATAGAACCGCTGATACCAACGATTAACCTCTTTGCTGATATCAATATCGCTAAAGCGTTGTGGATAGAGCTTTTTCGCCATCCATAACTCACCCAGGCCCACCGCTTCAGGCATTGGGTAACCCCAGGCTTTGGCATACTCCGGCATTAAGTAGACCCGGTGGTGTTTCACTGCATCAATCACCTGCCACTGGGGTGAGTGAGTGATGTCAGACACTACCTGTGGGTAACGCGCCTGGACAAAGATAACCTGAGGATCCCAGTTAATAACCTGCTCCATGGAAACCTGTTTATAGCCTTTTACCGTACTGGCAGCGACATTCACTGCGCCAGCGCGGGACATCATCAGCCCGGTGTATTTCCCGGATCCATAAGTGGTTAAATCCGGGTTTGCCATATAGGCCCGTACTTTTTCACTCGCCGGGATATCTTTCAGCCGGGAAGCCACTTCTTTGCGGTATGCAAATGCCGCCTCATTCAGTGCACGGGCATCCGCCTGATGATTAACAATTTCGCCAATCAGAGTAATGCCTTCACGCAGCCCCTGGTCATACGCCTGTTCATCATTAGCAAGTGTTGGGTTTAACCTGGTGGCATCGCCTGGGGTTGCATCGTGGCGCAGCGAAATAGCCACCACCGGAATCCCAAGTTGCGTAATACTGTCTATCATTGCCGCAGGTGCATAATTCGTCACAAACACCACTTGCGGGTGCAGGGCCACCAGCTTTTCGGTATCCACATGCGTAAGATCACCCAGCCCCGGGGTGTTAGCCAAAAAGGGTGCCAGGCGCAAATAATTATCACCCAATTGCTGTTTCCAGTTTGCCAACACACCAACAATTTTGTTCCCGGCATGCATTTGTACCAGCAAATTCAGTGTTTGGTGTTGCAGCACCACAACCCGGTCCACCTGGTCAGGAATTGTCACCTGCCTGCCTAACTGATCCGTTACTGTGCGCGAAGCCTGTGCGGTAAATGCGAGGCAGCAAAAAAATAAGGCTGCCAGCCAGCCTGTAATAGTGGCGTGTTTCATTATGTCCCCTTAATCGTTATATAAAAAATTATATAACGAATGGATTACCGATGAACAGACAAACTGTACGGCTTTTAACACTCCAGGCCAGAAGTAGCCTGTTTGAACAAGGCGGTTAATGTCTGTACCACTTGATCCGGCGGTGTGAGATCCTTTTTCACGATCAAATGCAAAGGTGTGGCGCGTTTTACACCATGAGGTAACGGCAGTATTTTCAGGATCCCGGCAGCAAGGTGCCCGGCAATACGCTCTTGTGGCAACCAGCCATAACCTACCTGGTACAACACGGCTTCAATGGCGGCTTCAAAGGTGGAGAATGTCCAAAATTCAGTTGCTGAAATCTGGTGTGTATCCTGAGCGCCGTCGAGTTCTGCGATGCGTACCTGAGGGTAACGTGACAACGCGTCCTCCCCGGGGAAAGGGGTGATTTGGTGTAATGGGTGGTCGCGGTGGGCAACCGCAACAAAATCAATATTCATCAGCCACTCACCACGGCCAGTTATATCCTGGCGGCGGGAAAGGATCATGACGTCAGCATCCGTGTTGATATCCACATGGTTTTCCAGCACTTCGGTGAGGTTAACCTGGGTATAAGGGTGGCGTTGCTGGAACTGGCGTAATACTGAAAACAGCAGTGCCCGGGGGAAAATGCTGTCCACCACCAGGTCTAACCGGCTCCTGATACCGCCACGCATTGACTGAGCGCGCGCCTCCACATAATCAAAAGCACTCAGCAACGGCCTCACCTGAGTCAGCAATACCTGCCCGGCAGGCGTCAGCTCTGCCCGTCGCCCCACTTGGCGCAATAATTCCACCCCAAGGCGGCTTTGCAGCAACCCCAAATTATAACTGACCGAAGACTGACTACGGCTGGTTGCTTCAGCGGCTTTCGCAAAGCTGCCCAGCCGCACAACCTGGTCCAACAGGGCCCACTGTTCAAGTGTTGTTTTATGCACAATCAATCCAATTTTTAAATCAATTTAATGCAAAATTAGCGTTATTCATTCAAAAAATGAAGAGGTAAGCTGTATTCATTCCACAGAGGAGAGACAAAATGAGCACCTTTGATAAACACGATTTGCAAGGCCTGGTAGGGAAACACCTGGTTTATACCTACGATAACGGCTGGAATTACGAAATTTACGTTAAAAATGATCGCACCATGGATTACCGCATTCACAGTGGGATCGTCGGTAACCGCTGGGTGAAAGATCAACGTGTCTTTATTGCCCGCGTAGGGGAAAGCATTTATAAGATCTCCTGGACTGAACCCACCGGCACCGATGTCAGCCTGATCGTTAACCTGGCGGATCGTCTGTTCCATGGCACCATCTTCTTCCCGCGCTGGATAATCAATAACCCGGAAAAAACTATTTGTTTCCAGAATGATCATATCCCGGAAATGGAAGCTTACCGCGCGGCGGGCCCGGCTTACCCAACTGAAGTCATTGATGAATTCGCGACAATCACCTTTATCCGTGACTGTGGCGAAAACAATGAAAGCGTCATCGCCTGTGCAGCCAGCGAACTGCCGAAAGATTTCCCCAATAACCTGAAATAAGGTTAATGGCGCAGTTCATTGATTAACAAGGTATGCCACATACCTGCATAGCGAAAAAGAGGGAACAAAGTTTCCTTCTTTTTGCGTATGCATATAAAAACCGGTAGCCATGCCATCCACAACTGGCGTATTACCGGTTTCTTTGCTGAAAGAATGCCTTACAAGAAAAGGAAAGCAGCCATGCGTTTAGTAAAAAAACTGGTAATCACAGGCGGTTTTTGTATGACATTGTTATCTCAGGCAGTTCTCAGTGCCCAGCCTTCCCTGCCCGGTTATACCAGCGGTGCCGAAGTTATAAAAGTCGCACCGGAACGTGCCCAAATTGATGCACTTAACGGTGTGGTTTATTCGCAGATTAAACAAGTCCGGGCCGTTCGCCAGTTGCATATGTCATTATTAGTGCCACGCACCAGCGCCCTGAAACCCGCGATTATCTATTTTCCGGGCGGCGGTTTTATCTCTGCTGATTACGATAAATTTATTGAAATGCGCATGGCGCTGGCAGAAGCCGGTTTCGTCGTGGCTGCTGCGGAATACCGTGTAGTACCAGATACTTTCCCGGCCCCGGTTATTGATGGTAAAGCCGCAGTGCGTTATTTACGCGAACACGCCCAGGAATATGGTATCGACCCTGCACGTATTGGCGTGTTAGGTGATTCTGCCGGGGGCTGGATGGCACAAATGTTGGGTGTCACTGGTGGAGATAAGGTGTTTGATAAAGGGGAATACCTGAATCAGTCTTCCCAGGTTCAGGCGGCTGCAACCCTGTATGGTATTTCCGATTTACGCAATATTGGCGCAGGTTTTCCTGCCGATGTGCAAAAAGTACATCAGTCGCCAGCAGTCACGGAAGCGTTGTTGGTAAATGGCCCGGCGTTTCGCAATTTCGCTGGCGCTGCAATTAGTGCTGACCCGGCCAAAGCCCTGCAGGCAAGCCCCATGGGGTATTTAGCCGGGAAAAAACCACCATTTCTGATTATGCATGGTAGCGCCGATACCCTGGTATCTCCTCAGCAAAGTGAACAGCTCTACACCGCACTCAAAAAAGCCGGAGACCCGGTGCAATATGTCCTGGTGGATGGCGCTGAGCATGGCGATATTCACTGGTTCCAGCCAGTAATTATTCAGAAAGTTGTTACCTGGTTCAGCCAGACGCTGGGTAAACCCACTCCCCTGAAACCCCAGGGCAAAACACCGGGTAACGACCAGCTATAACCAGCAACCACGTGCCCACCCGCAGCCGAAGGGTGGGCATAAACAGGCGGTTAAGCTTTAACAGCCAGCACCACGCTGGAGGCTTTGACCAGAGCAATAACCCGGCTCCCGGCCACTAACCCCATCTCATCCGTGCCTTCATTAGTGATAACGGAAATCAGGGTAAAGCCAGCATCGGTCTTAACATGAACGGTGGTATTCACTGCACCTTTTTGCACGGACTCCACCACGCCAGCAAACTGATTACGAGCTGAAAAAATTAGCCCACTGTCTTCAGATGCCAGAATCACCCAGGGGGCTTTAACTAGCGCGACCGCACTTTTCCCCGTGGCCAACCCCATTGCAGTTTTACTGGCATGAGTGACAACCGCGACAAGTTTAGCGCCACTTTCAAGGGTCAGTTCAACTTCATCGTTTACCGCGCCATCGGCAACCAAAGAGACAACACCGGCTAACTGGTTACGTGCTGAAACAGCCATATCTCGCTCCTGTATGTGATAAACCGCACAAAAAATAATACCCGTACAGAATGACAGGAAATAATCACAACAGACAATAGATAAAACTGATAATCGCCATGATGAGAGAAAAATACAGCCAGCACCCAGGACAGCAAGCCCACAGGGCCGGAAAACATTTACAGTAAAACCCCATCTAAGCAGAAATTTTAGCGTTCTGTCCTGCCTTATGAGAAATCCGTCGCGCCCAAAGATAAATTGCTTTGCTACGCTTTACGGGCAGTCCCCTATAAATTTTTAAAAAAAGGAACTGACTATGCCACGTAAATTAGGCCAACATATTGTTCATGTTGATAAAGCTATTGACTTCATGGCATCTACCCAGGCTTTCCTGGAGTACCTGAATAAGCAGGGTAACCCGACACCACTGGCCCATGACATTCCGCCCGAGTATGAGGATTTTTTTGCCCAGCGCCTTGCGTGGTATCGCAAACTTTACCGCCCGGATCCGCTTAACGGTAATCAGACCGTATCAGAAAAAGAAAATGGCGCAGGTTAATACCGCGCCATTCAACAAGAATATGCCTCTGAATGCTCAGGGGACGGGAACACACAGGCAGGTTAATTAGCGCGCGGAGGTTGCCGCGCCGGCTTTTACTGTTTGTGGTTCATCATGAGGCATTAACAGGTTGAGTACCATCGCGGCAATACCACCACTGGTAACAGCATGCCCGAAAATATTGCCGATAATTTTCGGGAACTGGCCCAGTACTTCAGGTACAGCTTCAATACCCAGACCAATCCCAAACGAGATGGCAATGATCAGCATTTCCCTGCGGCCTAACGGGCTTTGCGTCATGATCCGGATCCCTGCCGCCACCACACTGCCAAACATTACCAGTGTCGCACCACCTAAAACTGGCGCCGGGATCTGTTGCAGCAACCCGCCAACGACCGGAAACAACCCTAACAGTAATAAAATCACACCGATATACATGCCCACATAACGGCTGGCGACACCAGTCATCTGAATAACCCCGTTATTCTGGGCAAAAGTTGTATTCGGGAATGACGAGAACATGGCGGCCACCATGCAACTGATACCATCGGCCATGATCCCCCCTTTCAGGCGTTTGCGGAATGATTCCCCTTCAATAGGCTGCTGCGAGATCATGCAATTTGCTGTCAGATCCCCCACGGCTTCCAGAATAGAAATAAATGAAACCAGAGCAATAGGAATAAAAATGGCCCAACTAAAGTGAAAACCAAAGCGGAATGGCTGAGGTAAAGCGAACCACTGTGCTGGCAATGGCTGAATGGCCAGGTGCCCGGTTACCGCCGCAGCGATACAGCCAACCGCAATTCCAATCACGATAGCTGACAGGCGCAAAGCCCTGCTACGGGAACGGTTTAACGCAATAATAACCAGTAACGTCAGTGCACCGAGGCCCAGATTAGCGGGTGAACCAAAATTCGCGACACCATGCCCGCCGCCCCAGTCAGTAATACTGACTTTAATCAGGCTGATACCAATCAGCGCAATAACTGTGCCGGTCACCAACGGTGTCAGAACCCGGCGCAATGAATCAAAAAAGCGGCTGACCAGCAGTGGAATAAATGCCGCGACGAAGTTAACACCAAAGATCATCGCCAGCACATCTTCGGGGCTGCCGCCCTGACTTTTAACTAAAAAGCCCCCGGAGAGAATCACCCCCAGGAAAGCAAAACTGGTGCCCTGCAGGCTAATCATACCGGCACCCACGCCCCACACACGCTTAGCCTGCAGAAAAGTGCCAATGCCTGATGCCAGCAACGACATACTGATGAGATACGGCAGGTAAGCATTCAGCCCCAGAACTGAACCAATAATCAGTGGTGGCGTGATTATCCCCACCACACTGGCCAGCACATGCTGAACCGCCGTCAGGAGTGCGGCCCAGGGGGAAATGCGCTCCTCAAGCCCATAGATCAATTCTTTTTGGTTAGTGTCTGACATGGTAAGCATCCTGATCCGTTGAGTACCAAACTAAAATGCATAAACCAGGCCAGGTATGGTCGAAGCAGGCTTTTTACCGCCAGGGTAAGCAGGCTGTGCGTTTCTCTATATTACTGACTGCACCGGGTGAAACCATAAAATCACACACGCACCACATTGTTACTTTTGTTTCACCAAAAGCATCATATAGCTTTCTTTTGCACAACATTGATGCAACAAACAGAAATGCGCCTTAGCGCACAGTGATAACCAGGAAGCGCTGGCTATAGTTAGCACCAGAAGGAGAGCACAGGAGGGCGGTATGAAACACTATCAACATATTCTGGTGCTGGTTAATGATGAACAGGATGGTCCCCTGCTGTTGCACCGGGCAAACCAAATGGTTCACCAGGATGCCCGGATAACCCTGGCACATATTCTGATTGATTACCGGGCCATGAATTATATTTCCGACAGTATGATGAACGATGCGGGTTCCAGCCAGGTAATTGAAATCAAAGCCCTGCTTAACCACCTGGCGGCCAGCAGCCCCTGGCCGGTCACCACTCGCGTGATAATCTCGTTAGATAAGGTCAGGGCTCTGGCAACATTTATCCGCAAACAGGAGGTTGACCTGGTGATTATTGGGCACCATAACCGGTTGTTTGGTGTACTGACCTCTCGCTCCATGGCCTTTATCAACCACCTGGATGTGGACTGTTTTATTTGCCACATTCCACCAGACTAAGCTGCGGCACGGTCCTGGTTATCCTGAGGGATAATCACCCGGCAAGGGACAGCAAGGCTGACATTGATTTCGTTAAGCCGCTCAATCAGGCGAATATTAATCTCCTGCTGAATATCCATGTATCTGTTGTAGTCAGCAGTATCAACAATATGCACCACTTCAAAAGTGAGGCGGTCCTGGTCAAACGACAGAAAATGCCCGCGGTCAAATTTCGTCCCGCCGACTTGTTCAATCACTTCTTTGAGCAGTGGGCCGATTTTGCGTAACTGCGCTGCGGTGGTGGAGTACGAAACACCAAAAGTAAAGACGATGCGCCGGGTATTCATGCGCTTGTAGTTGTGAATTATCTGCTGCAACAGTATCGCGTTGGCACAGACAATTTGTTCACCACTGAGGCTGCGTATCCGTGTGGTTTTCAAACCGATATGTTCAATACTGCCCGCTACATTGTTGAACACTATAAAATCGCCAATCTCAAAGGGCTTATCAAACCCAATCGCCAGCGACGCAAACACATCACTCAGGACAGTTTGTACCGCCAGAGCAATCGCAATACCACCAACCCCCAGGCTGGCAACCAGCGCAGTAATATCCACCCCCGCATTGGCGAGGATGGAGAGCAGCATGACAGACCAAACCAGCGCCCGTAATATCAGCCCCAAAATGACCAGTGTGACCGGGTTACGGGAGATACCAGGTGCAAACAGCAGCTTTTTCAGCCAGGACTGGATCCCCTGGTCAAACCAAATCGCAATCTGCAATGCCAGGACCAGAAACCAGGCATGGGAGATTGTACTGTGCAGTGTATCCGGCAAAGCAACGAACTGCAGGCTGAAGAGGAATGCAGCAAACAGGATCAGTAATTTTTTGGTTTGTTGTAACACTTCAAAAAAAATGAAGTGAAATTGCGTTTTGTGGGTGGTGTTTTGCGACCAGGCATCAACCCGGCGGTGAATAAACTTTATCAGGCGATTAACCAGAAAATAGGTCACCAGCGTTATCGCTATCACTAATGCCACATCGGCCCAAAATGGCAATGACATCAGTAACTGCAGGTAGTTCGTTCGTTGAAGTATCTCCATGCAGACTCCATAACTGAAATGTGAAGTTCGCGCATAAGTATAGTTGCCGGAGCCGGTACGCCGGGTTTCCTTGCCCTAAAAGCAGTTTTTTCCGAATGCTGCTTAAGCAAAAAAGGCCAGTCTTTAACGACTGGCCTTTGATTTAAACTAATTGATTATACTATGAAAGTTGTTTTTCCAGTTGCTCTGCAGGTTGCCCTGCTTCGCCGCTGCGTTTGAGTAAATAACCCACCAGCAATACAGCTAACGCACAACCCAGGAATAACATTCTGCCCCACAGTGGGTTTGGCAGTAATACCATCAACAACAACCCGGCGCCCATCATCAGAGTAATACGGCCCAGTTTGCTACGTTGCAGGCGGTCAAACTCGTCCTGGCCTTCAGCAGCCACAACCGGGGTATCCACGTTTTTGAAGAAGGTATCGACGTTTTCTTTCTCTTCTTGTGTCAGTGAAGACTCTTTATAGAACAGTGTTGTCAGGACAAAGAAGCCGCCGGTTAACACCAGGTGTGCTGCAACTGTCAGTGTAGTGGTCAGTTCAGAACGCTCACGAGCAGTCAGTGTGATACCAAACAAGTCAGCACACCACTGAGCAGTAAAGACATTCATTACCAGCCAGGAAACTACCATACCGAAGCAGACCGTTGACCATGCAGCCCAGCGTGGCGTTTTACGAATAAACATACCGAAGAACAGCGGAACCAGAATCGGCGATTGCAGCAGTGTTGCCACACGCATCATCAGTTCGAACAGACTCAGGCCTTTAAGCTGAGCAAACAACTGTGCAATCAGAATGACCAGGATACCATTGACTACGGTGACAATCTGGCTGGTACGCAGCAATTGTTTTTCGGACAGCACTTTGTTACGGCATACAATTGGCGACCAGAAGCTACGCACAAAGATACCTGAGTTACGGCACAGAGCTGAATCCATAGAAGACATCGTGGCAGCGAACAGACCAGCAACCAGTAAGCCAACCGTACCTGCTGGCATCAGTTTCTCTGCAAACACCAGGTACACGGCATCGGACGCTTTGTTACCAAGTTCAGCGTGAGACGCTGCGGCATCCGGTAACAGAACAGCGGTCGCCCATGGCGGGATAAACCAAATAATAGTCCCTACCACCATCAGCCCCATTGCCAACAAGGCCGCTTTGCGGGCATTGCCGGAATCTTTCGCATTCAGGAAGCGATAAGAGTCCTGCATATTGTTGATACTTTGCAGCTGTTTTACCAGGAAGAAGATGAAGGAGCCCACCAGCAACAGGCCGTAGTTCATATCCGGGCCCATCATAAAGTCGCTTGGGAATTGCTCAATCATGTTGGTTGGGCCGCCAACAGCCACCAGTGCGACAATCGCGCAGGCCACAGAAATCACTGCGACAACCAGTGTCTGGACAAAGTCACTGGCCACCACACCCCAGGCGCCACTAAGCATGGAAATGAGCAGTACAGAAATCCCGGTAACCCAAATAGTGGTTGTCATGTCATAGCCAAATACCGCGCCGACAAAAATAGCCAGGCCGTTCAGCCACACACCACCACTCAATACACTCAGCGGGATAATTGCCCAGGTGAAGAACTGTTCATTGCCTTTACCAAAGCGAGCACGAACGCCTTCGGTAGGCGTATCAACACGCATCTGGCGGAAACGCTGGCTGAACCACCACCAGGAAGCCATATAACCCAAAATATTACCGAAGAATACGAAGGTAACAGCAAAGCCATCCGTAAATGCTTTACCGGCAGCACCGGTAAACGTCCATGCTGAGAACTGAGTCATAAAGGCTGTCGCCCCGACCATCCACCACAGCATGCGGCCGCCGCCACGGAAATAGTCACTGGCCGACTGGCTGGCCATTTTTTTGAAAGCGAGGCTTATTACGACCATCAGGACGAAATAGCCTGCAATTACCAGGATATCTATACTCATTTAATTACCTCTGAGCCACTTGCATTTGCTCTGGCAAACGCAGTCTCACTGAAAACATCACCCAATCCATGAAATCTTCCACTATTATAAAACAGTGTTTTAAAAATAATGTGACGTGGTTTTTATTTGTGGAATTATTATGAAACAGGTCACACTTATTTATGATCTGAATCACATTTAATGCAGGCTGAATGGTTTCAGTTATGACTGAAAATCATTACTCAAATGAAAAACGGTACAACTCCGTAAATTTCATAAAGATACAGAATAGGAAAAGTAACGGTTAGCGGTTAAATAATTAGTATGATGGTTATTTTTAGGATTTTTCATTCATCATTTTCGGTATTTTTAGCACTGAAAATATGACGGCCGTATAAACACACATCAATGCTCATACGGAAATAAGGCAACAGTGCCAGGGCCACCAGGCACCAACAAAAAAGCTCAGCACAAACACGAGTTCGGCCTTCAGGAACAATACCCTGAGTAAGAATAAATATGGGAAGGAATAAACAGGCGGTATGCCCGAAGGCAGTAACCGCCCGGGTCGGGGTTTGTTAATTGATAATCTGCGGGATGCCTTTATTCCATGGCAGCGTAATCACCTGACGTGCCCCGCCATGGTTAATATGAAGCACCACGCTTTCTGGTTGCCATTCAACATCAGTAAGCGAAATACTGTTTCTCCCGCTTAAATCATACAGCGTGGCCAGGCGGCAACGGGCCTGGTTGCTACGCACCACCAGGTAGCTGATATCCCGAGTCGCCGGGTTCGCCGGAGCCAGGGCCGTGTATAAAGAGGTTTCTTTCTCGCTCGCAAGCCACAACGGCAACTGTTTATCTTCATGGTGGAAGTTAAGTGGCATCAAACCGTTAAGTGGGCGGCAGCTAACAGAATGAAAATACGCATCGACACCCTGATTCGGCCACTGGCAGGCTTCACCTGGCGGGCATTTCGCCAGGCTCGCGTCCACATGCAAAGTAAAATCCAGTGCCTGCTGGTGCGGGTTCTCAACTTCAACCACATCCACAGCCATACCCGCCAGCCACAGGATATTGCGGCGAAAGACAACCCCCTGCCAAATTTCGGTATCCACCGCGGGTGGGTAATGGCTGTCCAGTTGCACTAATGCGCCACTCCAGCTCACTTCGGCCTGTAACCAACTATAAGCGGGTTCTTGTTGCCAGTTGATAACCAGAGGTACAGCAGGGAGCTGATTGGTTCGCCCAATACTCAGCGTGTTATGAGTGGCACTGTTTTTATAATACTGGTAATGCGCCGGCGCGCCATACCCGGTGGTCCCCAGGTCTGGAAGCCAGTGGTGCCCCTGATTAAACAATATAATTCCCAGGCGGTCATGGTGATCGTGTTCACCGCCAAACGGGGAGTGCTTGAGCAGCAACGCCTGGTCACTGCCAGGCTGGCGCAATACTGAAAGCCCGGCCCCCGGTGCATGGGTCGTGTCAACGGGAACCAGAACCGGGGTAACATCGGGTAAGACGCTTGCCCCATATAGCAAGGCATCCAGATTATTGCGCGGCTGCTTTTGGTAGATAGTGTTAAGTACTGCACCATAGCGAGGCTTGCCATATTCCCCATAGAAGAACTCGTAAATATGGGAATGAGTCAGCACTTGCTGGCCGGTGATACAATCATTTATTGGCGGGAAAGTGCCGTCAGGCAGCAGTAAATCCAGCGGGAAATTGAGCATCTTTTGGTAGCCGGGTAATGGCAATAAACTCCAGCGGGTTCCCCGGGCCAGTTTTTCAAAAGCGCAGAAACCTTGTAGCGCATAAAAATGATAATGGACCGATCCCTCGAACCACAGCCCTTCTTCCAGTAACCCGTGCTCAAGTTGATAACGCAGCCCGTATTCACTGTTGACCGCAAATTCCAGGTAGTCTGTATCCCCAAGAATTAAACCAATAACACCCACTGTGGCACTGATTTTTACTTCATGGTTATGTAATTGCCTGGCGCGGTGCGCTATCAGAAAATCGGCGCCTTCCCGCAACAACCGCTGTTCAATATAGCGCTGCTCTTCCTGGCTGAGTGCATCGCGAATGAAATCATAGCCAAGGGCAAAATCCAGGTGGCAATTCGCTTCACACAAGGTTTGCGCATTGGCTTTTCCGGGGCCATTACAAGGAATGCCACCATGTACTTCATAGTCCGGGTAATATTTGGCGTAACCAAGCAGTATTTCACGCACTTTGCCGAGGTATTCTGCGTCGCCGGTAAGTTGCCAGAGTAGCCCTAACTGATAGCAGGCCTTTGCATTAAGGCCATTAAGACCCCGCCACCACGCACCATCCCAGGGTTCTCCACGCCATATTTTGCCATCTACCGGGCAGCAATGTGCATCCGGAGACTGCCGGTCCCAGTTAAGCCGGACTCCGTGCTCCGGGCAAAAATAGTAAAGATTCCATGTCGCGATTGCGGTTTCAGGCACCAGTACCGGCCAGGCCAAAATAGCCTCGTTATCTTCACGGATAGCCTGAATAAAATTGGGGTAAGCCTGAAAACGTGCCTTACATAACGAAAAAGCTGAATTACTGAACTGAATCATCTCTGCATCCCTGTCGGAGTTTTTTTTATTAGAACAATTCCACCTACAAAAATAAACCAGTGTTTCATTTTTACATAAGAAGTGAGAGCGCCATCAATACGCCGGTTTCCCGCATGCAACAGACCAATATGAGAAGTTGTCATACCTATTTCAATTAGCACTATTAAGTAACGAATTAAAACGCGCTGTTATATGAATGACGCAGGAAAATATTGCGGGCTGATAAGTATCACCGGTGACTATTGCACTGAACCCTGTATTAAAAACTGAGTAACCTGATGAAGTTAATTCAGGTGATCTCATTCACAGAAATGGTTATCCATAGCTTTCATCCGGAAAAATGTGAACCACACTAACAAATGCTATCCGACAAGTAAGATAAGATGTCATACATCAAAACCAATAATTACATTTTATTACACCGACGTTACGCCTTAATTATCCTTCGGAGAATGTGTTATGAAACTGACCTCTTTTTCCCGTAGCCTGCTGGGCGCAGCAATTTTGACCCTCTGTGCCGGCAATGCCAGCGCTGCAGAAAAAGTTACGCTTAAACTGGCTCATAACCTTGAGCGCAGCCATGTGGTTCACAAAGCCTTTGAGCAAATGGCGAAAGAAGTAAAAGAACTTTCCCACGGCAATATGCAGATCCGTATTTATCCCAGCAGCCAAATGGGCAGCGCCAGGGAAACCATGGAGTTACTGCAAAATGGCGCGCTGGATATGACAAAAGGTTCAGCCAGCGATCTGGAATCATTCGACAACGTATACGCTATCTACAACCTGCCTTATTTGTTTAAAAACCAGCAGCACTTTAACAATGTCGTCTACGGTGAAGTGGGCAAAGAAATAATGAACTCCACCAAGGATAAAGGCTTCTTCACCATGGCAGCCTATGTTGCCGGAACCCGCAGTTTCTACGCGAAAAAACCGATTACTAAACCTGAAGACCTTAAGGGCCTGAAAATTCGTGTTCAGGCGAGCCCAACCACACTGAAGATGATTGAGTTGATGGGCGGTTCACCTACACCTATCTCCTTTGGGGAAGTGTACACAGCAATGCAACAGGGTGTGGTGGATGGGGCAGAAAACAACGTGCCGTCCTGGGTGCAAACACGTCATATCGAGATTGCCAAAGTGTTCTCTGAAGATGAACACACCTCCATTCCTGACTTCCTGGTAATGTCGACCAAAACCTGGAACAAACTGACACCAGAACAGCAGCAGATCCTGGCTAAAGCCGCCACTGATTCTGAAGTTTATGAGCAGAAACTGTGGGATGAAGTGGACAAAGAGTCTCGTGAAAAAGCCGCTTCAATGGGTGCCACTTTTGTAAAAGTAGATAAAGCACCGTTCCGTGCAGCAGTAAAACCGCTGTATGACGATTTTGCCAAAGATCCAAAACAAGCAGCCCTGCTTGCCAAGTTTGAAGCCGCCGCGCCACAGTGACGGGCCTCTGGCGGGCTTGAAGCCCGCCTTTTTTAATCAGGAAAACAAAAATGATCTTCGACCGTATTAAATGGGTGGTTGACCGGATTATTGCGACCTTTTCTATCCTGGTAATGGTAGCCCTTGTTGTCTGCGTCGTCTGGCAGGTATTCAGCCGTTATGTGTTGGGGCAACCCAGTACCATGACGGATGAGCTGGCACGCTTTCTGATGATATGGGTAGGCTTACTGGGTGCCGCCTACACCGTGGGGGCGCAACGCCATTTATCAATTGATATTCTGGCGCTCAGTCTGAATGAGCGGAAAAAACTGGTTCTCAATATCTTAATTAACCTGTTTATTCTTCTGTTTGCTGGTGGCGTGATTATTTCCGGCGGCCTGAAGCTGATTGAAAAAACTCTTGCTACTGCGCAAGTGTCTGCAGCCATGCAAATTCCTATGGGTTATGTCTATTTTGTTCTGCCGTTAACTGGCGCCGTCATGATGTTCTATTCCTTATGGTTTATTGCGCATGATATTCACCGCTTACGTCATCCGGATGAGGTTGCCCCATAATGGAAAGTTATATTGCTCTCGCCCTGTTTGGTAGTTTCTTTATCCTGGTATTTATCGGCGTGCCTATCTCGTTTTCTATTGGGATAGCGACTGTCACATCCATGGCGCTGATGTTCCCGTGGGATATTGCCATAATTACCGTCACCCAGCGCCTGGCTAATGGGCTGGATAACTTCGCACTACTCGCCATCCCGTTCTTTATTTTTGCGGGCATCCTGATGAACAGTGGTGGGATAGCCATCAGGTTAATTAACCTGGCGCAAGTGATGGTTGGCCGGGTGCCAGGTTCTCTGGGCCATGTCAACGTGCTGGCAAACATGATGTTTGGTTCTATTTCAGGTTCGGCTGTTGCAGCTGCTGCTGCCGTTGGTGGCACACTGGATCCTATTCAGAAAAAAGAAGGGTATGCCCCCGAGTTTTCAACAGCCATTAACGTTTCTTCTTGTATCACCGGGTTATTGATTCCGCCATCGAACGTGCTGATTGTCTTTTCACTGACAGCTGGTGGTGTTTCTGTAGCTTCACTGTTTATGGCGGGTTACCTGCCGGGCATTCTGATGGGTTTCTCCATCATGCTGGTTTGTTGGTTTTTGGCTCGTAAACGCAACTATCCACTGTCACCTCGCCCGACAACTCGCCAGGCACTGAAAGCACTTCTGGATGCACTTCCCAGCCTGCTATTGGTGTTTATCGTTATGGGTGGGATTCTGGGCGGCGTGTTTACCGCCACTGAAGCTTCAGCCATTGCGGTGGTATACACCTTTATCCTGTCGGTGCTGATTTACCGCGAAGTGAAATGGCGCGATTTACCCAAGCTTATTCTGGAATCTGTCGTCACCACATCTATCGTGTTGTTGCTGATTGGCTGCTCTGTGGGCATGTCCTGGGCCATGACCAACGCAGATATCCCTTACTTAATTAGTGATGCCATGATGGGTATCTCTGATAACCCGCTCGTTATTCTGCTGATGATTAACGTGGTGTTGTTAGTAGTGGGTATTTTCATGGATATGACCCCCGCAGTGCTGATTTTCACGCCCATTTTCCTGCCAATTGCGCAGACACTGGGAATGGATCCGGTGCATTTCGGGATAATGATGGTAGCGAACCTGTGTATTGGCCTGCTGACACCACCAGTGGGGAGTGCGCTGTTTGTTGGGTGTTCTATCTCTGGCGTGAAGATCCAGAACCTGATTAAACCGTTACTGCCGTTCTATGCAGCCCTGTTTATTTCACTGATGATGATAACCTATATCCCTGAGATTTCGTTGTTCATACCGAAACTGCTGGGGTTGATGTAATGCTTAACCCGGCCAGGCGCTAATCCTTCGCCTGGCCGGGTTCCTTTCTGCCATAACCGTTATACATCCCCAAGAGAAACCATTGGGCGCTGGTAAGCCGGCCACACAATGGCAACCAGTTCCGGATAAGCACTCAGACTGAACTCATAAAAACACTGGCGCAGATTCAGCACTTCGATATCTGAGTAGCCAATCACTTCGCCGTTCATGCAGCGCTTTTTCAGGTTGTCATAGTATTTGTACACCGCCGAGTTAAGGTCACTGCAACGACGCTGGGCATCAAACAACCCTGGTGTCGAAGTGATTTTATCAATCCCCATTTGCTTGACTGTGATGCGAACAAAATCAATGTATTCGTTATTCACCCGCCAGTACCAGGGTGGTGTAATGTGGTTGATCAGACGGGCAAACTGATCCTCACCTTGATCTGGCGTTAATGAAGGTTGTGAATATAAAGGCTGTTGCTGTTCCCGTTTTGCGCTGTTTTTATTATCGCGCATTAAAACAAGCACACCACCCAGCAGTATTAATAATATAAAGACGAGATAAATAGTGAGGCTCACATTTACACTCCTTTTTTTTGATTTTAATTTTACAACATGTTATTGTCAACGTTACACTCGCCCTAAATAATTTTATCTTTTTGATATAAAAGGCTTATTAGTTATGCTGCCAGATAACCTGGTGCCCGGGCGGTATCACTATATAGTTCCGGAATCACCGCAAGACAGTTCTGATACCCCATCTGATTTCACTTTAGTTACTGAAAAACTTCAGGAACTCGAAGTGGAAATTCTTAGTAGCGTCTCGCAACCCGGGCGTATTGGCCTGCCGAAGAACGCCCTTCTGGAAGAACATGACCGCTATTTCAAAGAGCGGCTATTTAGTGTTGCTAAAATAGAGACGTTTGCCCGGGTACTAAAAGAATTAGTCGCAGAAAATGAAATTACCCAGGAAGCCCTCTCTGAGCTAATCACACAGAAAACCGTAGAAATAAATGAACAAGGTGAAAAAATTTGGCTTAATTTAATTACCAGCGAAATTAAATCACCTTTGTTTTACCGGTTTGAGGATTAGCCCTATGTCTGAACAGGCTCAATCAATTAATAAAAATTTCACTTTAAATACTGAAAATAAGCACCAATTTATCTTAAGTAGAAATTTACAGTCACTGCGGCTTTATAAAAACGAAGTGGTAGACCGTTATACCCGTAAAGTATCCAGCATTCCGGCAGCCCTGGTTGAATTGAAGTGGCAGAACCGTAAAGCGCTGTACTCGTTCCAGGTGAAAGAAGAAGTTTATGGCAGCGTGTTGTGCCAGTTACTGGCCAGCAACCCGGAGCTAAAAGAAAAGGTCATGGCGCGTATTGAGGCACATTACCAGCAATTCCGTACTCATGAAGCACAAACACTGGAAGTCTCACGCAAACTGGTTGACGGCCAGTTTAAGACGTCTTCTGCGCTCGGCAGCTAACCTCCCACATCTTAATTTTCTGGCACATTCTTTCACACATAAAAAAAGCGTGGCCAGTGCCACGCCTTGATTCCAGTAAGAAGCAAAGCAAGCCTGCCGTCTTACCTGGAACAGATAAAATTCCCACTATTGACTCACCAGCCGGGCTGGCAGCAATCCGCATTATTAACGGATTAGCCACTCACCCGTTACCCTGCTCGTAACACAAGGCTTACTTAGTGGCGGCCTCTGCCGGCTGTGATGGCTGAGCGGGTTGTGGTGACGCACTCGTCGGGCCTGCTGCTGCCCCGGCTGCTGGGTTACTTTCTTGCGCTACCAGGCCAATTTTGAGATACCCGGCCTGTTGCAGCATATCCATCACATGCATCAGGGTTTCATAATCAACCGTTTTATCCGCACGGAAAAAGATAGTGGTGTCTTTCTTCCCTTCTGTCATGGTGTTCAGGACGTCCACCATGTTCTGCTCAGTTACAGGCTCATCGCCGATAAACAGCGTTTTGTCGGCTTTGACTGACAGATACAGGGGTTTTTCCGGGCGTGGTTGCGGCTCGCTGGATGAACCAGGTAAGTTCACTTTTACGTCAACTGTCGCCAGTGGTGCCGCCACCATAAAGATAATCAGCAACACCAGCATCACATCAATAAAGGGTGTGACGTTGATATCGTGCATCTCGGCGCTGTCGCCAGCGTTCTCGTTAAAATGCATAGCCATAAGGCATCAACCTACACGCAGTTTCTGAGCGGGCTGGATATTTCGTGCTTCACGGCTCGCGGCCAAATCCAGATCCCGGCTTTGCAGTAACAAGACTTGCGCCGCCACATCACCCAGAGAGGCTTTGTAATTACCGATCATGCGCGCGAAAACGTTGTAAATCACCACAGCTGGAATAGCAGCAACCAGGCCAATTGCGGTAGCCAACAGCGCTTCTGCGATACCCGGAGCCACAACTGCCAGGTTCGTTGTTTGCGATTGCGCAATACCGATAAAGCTGTTCATGATGCCCCAGACCGTGCCGAATAAGCCGACGAACGGAGAAATAGCACCAATAGTCGCCAAAAAGCCATTACCACGCCCCAGATAACGCCCGGTTGCCGCAACGCGGCGCTCCAGACGGAAACTGGTACGCGATTTAATACCTTCGTTATCAGTACTGTCTTCTGAAAGGACCAGTTCGTCCTGTGCTTCATTAATTAACTGAGCACTCAGACTGCGGGCGTGAAAACCGGCAGCCGTTTCGCTGGCTTCATCTAAAGAGCGGGCACTTGAGAGCGCGGAATACTCACCATTCAGGCGGCGTTTCCAGGCAAGCAGTTCAGTAAATTTGCGAAAGAACAGCGCCCATGTGACCACGGAGGCGAGCAACAGGCCAATCATGACCAGCTTCACCACAATATCGGCATGATGATACATACCCCAGACGGACAAATCCGCCTGCATCAAATTTTCTGCCACAGTGAATCTCCAGGACCAACATGAAAAAAACGAATATTGGCGGTATCATATCAAAATACCGTCGAATTGATAGTCGTTCTCATTAGTATTTACATAATGACCTGGATCACACTCTTTTTCTTTGCGCCAGGACAGAAATTCACCGCTTTTTTCCGCGCTTTTTCTTATGACGCTAATTTCCCTGTGCCGGTCCCGGCAGAAGCGTGGTAACTTATTTAGACATCCAGACGTATAAAGGGACAGGCAATGTCAGAGAAACATCTTGAAACCGCGCTGATTACTGCTGGCCGTAACAAGCGCTATACCCAGGGTTCTGTTAACAGTGTTATCCAGCGCGCATCCTCGCTGGTATTTGAGTCCGTCAGTGCTAAAAAGCAGGCTACTGCAGGCCGTGCAACAGGTGAGTTATTTTACGGCCGCCGCGGCACCCTCACGCATTTTTCCTTGCAGGAAGCTATGTGTGAACTCGAAGGTGGTGCTGGTTGCGCACTGTTTCCTTGTGGCGCTGCGGCCGTCGCAAATACTATTCTGGCCTTCGTTGAACAAGGTGACCATATTCTGGTAACACGCACCGCGTATGAACCGACGCAAGATTTGTGCACCAAAATCCTCTCCCGGTTAGGCGTGACCACCTCCTGGTTTGACCCGCTAATTGGCGCTGATATTGCCAAACTGGTCAGGCCGGAAACGCGGGTTGTTTTTCTGGAATCCCCTGGTTCCATTACTATGGAAGTGCATGATGTCCCGGCTATCGTCAAAGCAGTACGAGAGAAAGCCCCCAATGCCATTATTATGATGGACAATACCTGGGCTGCGGGTGTGTTGTTTAAGGCTCTGGATTTTGGTGTCGATATCTCAATTCAGGCGGGCACAAAATATTTGATTGGCCATTCCGATGCGATGGTTGGCACCGCAGTTTCCAACGCCCGTTGCTGGGAACAACTTCGTGAAAATGCCTACCTGATGGGGCAAATGTTGGATGCCGATACCGCGTACATGACCAGCCGCGGTTTACGTACCCTGGGTGTGCGCCTGAAACAACACCAGGAAAGCAGCATTGCTATTGCCAGTTGGTTGCAACAGCATCCGGCAGTTGAGCGCGTTAACCACCCGGCTTTGCCTGGCAGTAAAGGCCATGAATTCTGGAAGCGCGATTTTACCGGCTGTAGCGGGCTGTTCTCCTTTATTTTGAAAAAACGCCTTAGCGAAGCTGAGTTTGCCCATTTTCTGGACAATTTCAGCCATTTCAGCATGGCCTACTCCTGGGGCGGGTTTGAGTCACTCATTTTAGCGAATCAACCTGAAGAAATTGCCGCTATCAGGCCGGAGAGTGAGGTAGACTTTACTGGCACCCTGGTACGCGTTCACATCGGTCTTGAGAATGTGTCAGACCTGATTGACGACCTCGCCGCCGGGCTGGAGCGTATTGGTTAACTCAGTTTGGTTTAAGTCTGAAAAAAGTTGTCATACATGAGTATGGGATGTGCCATGTTGAGCGCCGGATCAAGGTGTTAAACTGTATCCGTCAGGTACAATTACTCTAATTTATGCTGTTCCACGGGATGTTTCATGGTTGTTATCGAAAATATCATCGCTGCACTTTGGCACCATGATTTTGTGGCTCTGACTAATCCACATGTTATCGGTATCGTATATTGCATCATGTTCGCAACACTGTTCCTTGAGAACGGCTTGTTGCCTGCAGCCTTTCTTCCCGGGGACAGCCTGCTGTTACTCGCTGGCGCAATGATTGGCCGGGGTGTAATGGATTTTACTTCTACATTATTGTTGCTCACCGCCGCTGCCAGCCTTGGCTGCTGGCTGAGTTACCTGCAAGGCCGCTGGCTGGGCAATACGCGCATGGTGAAAGGCTGGTTACATCAACTGCCTGAGCAGTACCACCAGCGTGCAACCTGTTTGTTCGACCGCCATGGTCTGCTGGCGCTGTTGGTGGGGCGTTTTCTGGCATTTGTGCGCACCATTCTGCCCATCATTGCCGGGTTATCCGGGCTGTCCAACCGCCGGTTTCAGTTCTTTAACTGGCTGAGTGCTATATTGTGGGTGGGCACTGTTACCGGCCTGGGTTATGCACTGAGTATGATTCCATTTGTAAAACGCCATGAAGACCAGGTCATGACCGGGTTAATGATTTTACCGGTTGTTTTGCTGGTCGCCGGGTTACTCGGGGCCATTATTGTTGCTGTTAAAAAAAGCCGATGGGCGGCGTTGTGACAAACAATAACCGCCCGGTGAACTAGGGTTCTACTGGCGAACAGCCGTGTTCAGCAGATTGCGGGTACTCGTTTGCGTTGCCCGCATTCTCAGAATATCTTCCCCGGGCGTCAGCCCAAAGTAACGTTTAAATTCCCGGCTGAACTGAGAAGGGCTTTCGTAGCCCACTTGCATGGCCGCAGCCCCTGCTTTCATCCCGTCATGCAGCATCAATAAACGCGCTTTGTGTAACCGGTAGGTTTTCAGGTACTGCAACGGTGAAGTACTGGTGACAGATTTAAAATTGTGATGAAACGCTGATACGCTCATGTTCGCTTCTATAGCCAGCTGGTCGACCGTCAGGTTATCGCGGTACTGAGTTTCAATACGCCGCAATGCCCGGCTAATCAGGCTGAAATGGGTATGGCGGCTGACCAAAGCCAGTAATGCCCCACCTACCGGCCCGGTCAACAAATGATAAAGAATCTCCCGAATAATAGCTTTACCCAGGATGCGCGCATCCAGCGGGCTTTCCAGCACATCCAGCAAGCGCTCAACAGCACACAAAATGGGTTCAGATAAAGGTGCTGAATGAATACCACTGGATACAGGACGCGGCTGGAACCCCGGCTCTTCGCCAATATCCATAAGCAGAGCCTGTAACTGCATGATGTTGATGTTGATGCGTAACCCGGCAAGCGGTTCTTCTGGTGTTGCTGCAGTTTCACATTCAAAAGGCAATGGCACTGTCAGCAATAAATATTCGTTCACATCATAGCGAAAGACACGATCATTAAGATAACCCGTTTTGTGGCCTGAAAAGAGAAAAACAACACCTGGTTCATACATTACCGGCGTGCGGGGATACGGAGATTCCCCATAGAGCAGGCTAATTTCACCACCAAAAAAATTAGAAGTATTTTTTATATTTATCAGGTGATTAACCTTTTCTTTTAACGCCAGGCAAATTTCACTTCGGCTCATTTTCACTTACCAGGTTGAGAGAATACGGACAAAGTACAGTCTACCTGAAATGAATTCTTTCTCTATTACTTTGTAGAAATAGGCAAATCAATTGCAGAAATGAGCATTGAGCAATGGAGCGTAGAATCAGACAATAAACGCCAACGCCCCACAGGGCATAATTAATTATCTAAGGGTACACCCCATGAACAATTTCGATTTACATACCCCTACCCGCATTTTATTTGGTAAAGGTGCACTGTCTTCACTGCGCGAAAATATTCCGGCAGATGCCCACATTCTTATCACCTACGGCGGCGGCAGCGTGAAAAAAACTGGCGTGCTTGACCAGGTGCTCACTGCTCTGGATGGTTTAAATGTACAAACTTTTGGTGGCATTGAACCGAACCCGGCGTATGAAACCCTGATGAAAGCCGTAGAGGTGGTTAAGAAAGAAAATATTACTTTCTTGCTGGCTGTTGGTGGCGGTTCAGTACTGGATGGCACGAAGTTTATTGCCGCCGCAGCACAATACCAGGATGGCGTGGATCCCTGGGAAATTCTGGAAACCTGGGGCAGCAATATTAAAGGTGCCCTGCCACTGGGCTCCGTGCTGACACTGCCGGCGACCGGTTCTGAATCAAACAATGGCGCAGTAGTGTCTCGCCGCACAACAGGCGACAAACGTGCATTTATGTCTCCACATGTTCAGCCACTGTTTGCGGTTCTCGACCCGGTTTATACCTACACATTACCAGCCCGCCAGGTGGCAAACGGTGTGGTTGATGCATTTATTCATACCGTTGAGCAATACATCACTTATCCGGTTAATGCGAAAGTTCAGGACCGTTTTGCTGAAGGCCTGTTGCTGACACTGAAAGAAGAAGGCCCTGTCGCGCTGAAAGAGCCAGAAAACTACGATGTCCGGGCGAATATCATGTGGGCCGCCACCATGGCGCTTAATGGCCTGATTGGGGCTGGTGTGCCGCAAGACTGGGCAACACACATGCTGGGGCATGAGCTCACCGCGATGCACGGCCTGGATCACGGGCAAACTCTGGCCATTGTTCTGCCCGCGTTGCTGAATGAAAAACGCGAACAGAAACGAGCAAAACTGCTGCAATATGCTGAACGTGTGTGGAACATCACTGAAGGAAGCGAAGATGCCCGTATTGACGCGGCCATTGATGCCACTCGCCAGTTCTTTGAAAGTATGGGAATTCCGACACATTTATCCGATTATGGTCTGGATGGCAGCACTATTCCGGCCTTATTGTCTAAACTGGAAGAACACGGCATGACCAACCTGGGCGAGCATCAGGATATTACCCTGGAAGTAAGCCGCCGTATTTATGAGGCGGCCCGCTAACCAGCATTCACGATCCTGGTTTCGACCCTTCGCTGCCACCTGCTACGGGTGGCAGCTCAATAAAGGAGGAGAGAATGGCGAATGCAAGTGTGATAAAGCTGCACGATGGTAACCTGATGCCACAACTTGGCTTAGGCGTCTGGCAGGCCAGCAATGAAGAAGTGCTAACCGCCATAAGTAGTGCACTGGATGTGGGCTACCGGGCAATAGATACCGCAGCCGCCTACCACAACGAAGAAGGCGTTGGCCAGGCATTAAAAGATAGTCATGTCCCCCGCGAAGACTTATTTATCACCACCAAACTGTGGAATGCTGACCACCTGCGCCCTGCGCAGGCACTCCAGACAAGCCTTGAAAAACTGCAGCTTGATTATATTGATCTGTGGCTGATGCACTGGCCGGTCCCGGCGAAAGGCCACTACATTGAAGCCTGGAAAAGTATGATTGATCTTCAACAGCAAGGGCTGGTGAAGAGTATCGGTGTCTGCAATTTCAATATTGATCACCTGCAGCACATTATTGATGAAACAGGCGTGCACCCGGTGATCAACCAGATTGAACTGCACCCGTTATTTCAACAACGTGCATTGCATGCATGGAATGCCACCCACCAAATACAAACGGAATCCTGGAGCCCACTGGCCCGGGCTGGTGAAGGTATTTTTGAGCAAAAGATTATTCACCATCTGGCAGACAAATACGGAAAATCCCCCGCGCAAATTATTATCCGCTGGCATCTGGATAACGGCCTGGTCGTGATCCCGAAGTCAGTAACCCCATCGCGTATTGCTGAAAACTTCAATGTCTGGGATTTCCGCCTGGAAAAAGAAGAACTGGCAGAGATGGCAAAACTGGATTGTGGTAAGCGTATTGGCCCGGACCCGGATAAATTTGGAGCATAAGGCTGCCCTGGCATATTACCAAAGCAGTGCGATATAAGCGCCTCTCGCACAAACAAACGCCCTTCATTACGAAGGGCGTTTTTTCATTTGTTAAGCCAGCCTGTTTTAGCCTTGTTTGGCCTGAGGTTTACGACGTTTTTGCGCCGCCTGAGGAGACCGCCCCGGTGTAGCCTGAGGCCCACGACCTGCAGATGCAGCCTGAGGTGCGCGGCCAGTTGCTGCCTGAGATGCACGGCCTGCAGGCGCGGCCTGAGGTGCGCGGCCAGTTGCTGCCTGAGGAGACCGGCGCTGATGAGCCATTGGCGTATGGCGTGTCAGTGCTGTCTGGCTCTTACGGTTCTGGCGGCGCGCTTCGCGCATTTCTTCCATTGTTGGTGACGGCACCAGGCACTCGCGCCGCGGGCCTATCAGGTGTTTTTTCCCCATAGCTTCCAGTGCAGAGCGAATCAACGGCCAGTTGGCCGGATCATGGTAACGCAGCAAGGCTTTATGCAGGCGGCGTTGCTTGTCACCACGCGGCACCACAATATCCTCACTCTTGTAATTCACTTTGGATAACGGGTTTTTACCGGTGTAATACATCGTGGTGGCATTCGCCAGGGGCGACGGGTAGAAGTTTTGTACCTGATCCAGGCGGAAACGGTGTTGCTTCAGCCACAATGCAAGGTTGACCATATCTTCATCCCGCGTACCTGGGTGCGCAGAAATAAAATAAGGGATCAGGTACTGCTCTTTACCTGCCTGTTTCGAATAGCTGTCAAACAGCTCTTTGAAGCGATGATAGCTTCCCATACCCGGCTTCATCATCTTCGACAACGGGCCTTCTTCGGTATGTTCAGGCGCAATCTTCAAATACCCACCCACATGGTGAGTTGCCAGTTCTTTAATGTAGCGAGGATCTTCAACTGCCAGATCGTAACGCACACCAGAAGCTATCAGGATCTTTTTAATACCACTCAGATCACGAGCACGGCGATACAAGTCAATTGTCGGCTGGTGATCGGTATCCATGTGCGGGCAGATATCCGGGTAAACGCAGGATAAACGGCGGCAGGTTTGCTCTGCGCGCGGGGATTTACAGCGCAACATATACATATTGGCGGTTGGCCCGCCCAGGTCGGAAATCACGCCCGTAAAGCCTGGCACCGTATCGCGGATCGCCTCGATTTCATTGATGATTGAATCTTCTGAGCGGCTCTGAATAATGCGCCCTTCATGTTCGGTAATAGAACAGAAAGTACACCCGCCGAAGCAACCACGCATAATATTGACTGAGAAGCGGATCATTTCATACGCCGGAATACGGCTGTCGCCATATGACGGATGCGGTACACGTTTGTAAGGCAGTGCGAACACGCTGTCCATTTCTTCAGTGGAAAGCGGAATTGCCGGTGGGTTGATCCAGATATAGCGATCACCCTGTTTTTGCATTAATGCCCGAGCGCAACCGGGGTTAGTTTCATGGTGCAGAATACGTGAAGCATGGGCGTACAACACTTTGTCGCCTTTTACTTTTTCATAGGAGGGCAACAGAATGTAAGTCTTTTCCCACGGCTTTTGCTTGAGTTTTGGCGGCTGTACCACGATAGCTTCAGCTTTTGCCCCCGCACCCACTTCAACGGCTTTGTTATTATCCGCACAAGGCAAATCCTCGCCATAGGGATGCGGGATCGGGTCTATCTTACCGGGCGTGTCCAGGCGAGTGGAGTCCACCCCTTCCCAGCCAGGCAGTGCTTCACGAACGATGATTGCAGTATTGCGCACATCTTTAATTTCACTGATTGGCTCACCCTGCGATAAACGGTGTGCCACTTCCACCAGCGGGCGCTCGCCGTTGCCAAACATCAGCATATCTGCTTTGGCATCAACCAGTACGGAACGGCGAACGGTATCAGACCAGTAATCATAATGCGCAGTACGGCGCAGGCTGGCTTCAATACCGCCAAGGATCACCGGCACATCGCTCCAGGCTTCTTTACAACGCTGAGTGTAAACCAGGGTGGCACGGTCCGGGCGTTTACCTGCGACGTTATCCGGTGTGTATGCGTCGTCGTGGCGCAATTTCCGGTCTGCCGTGTAGCGGTTAATCATGGAGTCCATATTGCCCGCAGTCACACCGAAGAACAGGTTGGGTTTACCCAGTGCCATAAATGCGTCTTTGCTGGTCCAGTCTGGCTGGGAAATAATCCCGACACGAAACCCCTGCGCTTCCAGCATACGGCCACAAATCGCCATCCCGAAACTCGGGTGGTCAACATAGGCATCACCAGTAACCAGAATAATATCGCAGCTATCCCAGCCTAATTGGTCCATCTCCTCGCGGGACATGGGCAGAAATGGGGCGGGACCAAAGCAGGCAGCCCAATATTGGGGCCATGAAAAGAGGTCGCGCTCGGGCTGAATCAGGCTGGTACGGCTCATATTGCTTCCGAAAAAAGGTAAAAAGATATCAAAGGGTCGCGATTATACGCCCGGTTAGTGCAGGAAAAGAAGAGGGCTGAACAAATTATGTTCACTTGACTACCACCTGATACCCCTGAATGCTCAGTGATATCAGGTGGATAAGCATCAGGATGCAGGTTGAACTAATAGCTGCCCAATTGAGCCCCTGTCGGCCAGTTCCAGTGTCTGGCTGGAATACAGGAAGGGGAAATGCGGCCAGGACGGCTGGCCGAAATACACCAGCAATTCCACCTGCCCGTCAACCCAGACGGTATCTTTCCAGCCTCTGTCTTCCGGGAAGGGAGCAGCGCCATTCACATTCCGCACCTGGAACATGACACCTTCGATGTGGAAAGCCTGGGGCGTATCGGCGTGAACGGTCCAGCGCTCCCAGGTCCCTTGCAGGGTTTCAATATCAATGCGGTTCACGTCCCACAACTGACCATTAATACCCGGATCATCACCCAGAGAAATATCACGGCTGCGTGTCGAAGAACCGGCAATAATATCCTCAGGTAACAGGCGCGCAGGAAGTGGGGTGGTAACCAGGGGCAACAACCCTGTTGGGCGTAGCGTTAATACTAACGTTGAAATCAGAATGCTGGATGGTTCAAAAAAGCCACGAATGCGTTCCATTATGCCGGCAGATTCCCCGCAGGTAATGGAGACGGCATCACCATTACTCATATCCACCAGCACTTCACGGCGTTCACCGGGCGCAAGAGAGAGCTGAGAAACGGATACGGGTGCCGGTAAAAAACCCTGATCACTGGAAATAACGTGCAGCGGCCGGCTATCAGACATACGTAGCTGGTAACGCCGGGCATTCGACGCATTAAGCAAACGCAGGCGTACCCAGCCTCGCGAAACTTCGACATAAGGGCCCTGCACGCCATTGACCAGCAAGGTATCACCAATAAACCCGCCATCGGAAGGTTCGCTGTAGGTTGGCGCACCAAAGTTATCCAGCCGTTTGTCCTGCAAAATTACCGGGAAATCATCCACTCCGTAGTGGTTAGGGACAGGCAATGATTTACTGACGTCATCTTCCACCAGCCACATCCCCGCCAGTCCTTTGTAAACCTGCTCGGCGGAACGGTTTGGCGTGTTTGCGCGGTACCACAACGTTGCAGCCTGCTGGCGAATCGGCAGCACCGGCGCCCAGTCTGCGTTAGGTGTCATCATGCGCGCCGAGCCGCCCATCAGAGGCCCCGGAACCTGCAACCCGGAAATCGTCATCGCGACATTTTCCGTTAACCGGTTGCTGTAAATCATTTTGACATCATCACCATTCCATACCCGAATGGTTGGCCCCATATAACGCCCGTTGAAACCCCATACCTGAGCACGCGTCCCGGCAGCAAAAGACCAGTGAGCGCTTTGCAGCGTCAGAAACAAAGGTTGCCCGCGCCGGGACTCCAGCAATGGCGGAACAGGAAGAGGCAACTGGGTGGCAGCATTGGCTTTTAACGGCAACGCCCCCACGCCCAGTGCAATGCCAGATGCCTGAATAAACTGACGCCGGCTGAGTGACATAATTGCTCCATGTAAACTGAATAAATTTGGCGGGACACCTTTCCCGCCTAAAAATGGCCAGAAAGAGGCTTAACGTTGTTCGTTTTTCTCGGACGTAACTTTTCCCGCTTCACGCAAAGCAACTTCTTCATCCAGTGCGCGAATTTTTTCTTCCATCAACTGGCGGCAATGCGCAGACAGTTCACGGACCTGATCTTTACCAAAGCTACTGGTATCAATGGGTGGCAACATTTCAACTATCACCAGCCCATTACGCCAGCGATTAAGTTTAATTTTATTGCTGGTGTTGGAAACACAGATAGGAATGACAGGCACTCCGGCAGCCAGCGCGGCATGAAATGCCCCTGCTTTAAAAGGCAATAAGCCACGACCACGGCTTCGCGTCCCTTCCGGAAACATCCAGATGGAGATATTACGCTCGCGAATCTGCTGAACTACCTGGGCAATCGTACCATGTGCTTTTGCCCGGTTATTGCGATCTATCAGCAGATTGCCTGTCAGCCAGTACAACTGCCCAAAAAAGGGGATCCACAATAAACTTTTTTTGCCCACCGTTACGGTTGATGGCTGAACTATGTAAGACGCCGTAACCATATCGTAGTTGTTTTGGTGGTTGGCAATATAAATAGCATTACCAAAATTTTCCGCGCCGGATGGTTTGCGGATTTCCACAGTTAACCCAAACACAGTCGAAAGACGGGCAAAAAGGTGGCCAAACGTGGCGACATGGCGCGGGTTTCTGGGGCTGAAGAGGCAGTAAATCGAACCGAAAACACACACCAAAATACTGTATAATACGACAATAATAAAACGAATAATCAAAAGCATAGCAACCTCTGAAGACACAGGCGATGTTCACCAGAGCCCTGGTATAATTTCAGTTTCAGGCAGGGTTCAACGCCTTTTATCCTGTCCCCTGAATAACATTAGCAACCACTATTTGCAGACCAGCTATTCACCATAACTGGAGCAAGCATTGTCAGACGCTTCGCCATAACAAACAATGGTGAGGTGAAAAAAATCATACGAATTCAGGGGAGTGAGGCACCACTCCCCCGTTCTTTTTATGCCTCGCTCTCGTCATCAGAGCGGGCTGGCGAGTCTATCTCGATATTATCAATCCGTTGCAAGCCACGCATAACCGCTCCCCGGCGCCCACGTTCCGCATGGACTTTTTGCAGCTCTTCCGGGCGCAGTTTCAGCTTCCGTTTACCTACATGGATTGTTACCGTGCTTTGTGGTGGCAGAACACGCAACCAGGCCAGTTTATCTTTCCCGCTCGCGGCATCGGCCGCAGGGATGGAGATAATTTTGTTGCCTTTACCTTTCGAGAGTTGCGGTAAATCACGAACCGGGAACATCAGCATACGCCCGGCGGTAGTAATCGCCAGTAACATATCATCATCATGATTTACCCATAACGGCGGCAATGCACGGGCATTTTCCGGCAAGCTAATCATTGCTTTACCCGCACGGTTACGGGCAACCAGGTCATTAAAGGTACACACAAAACCGTAACCGGCATCGGAAGCCATTAACAGTTTCTGCTCATCCGGAGCCATCAGAACCTGTTCAACCACCGCACCCGGCGGCAGCGTCAGTTTACCGGTAAGCGGTTCCCCCTGCCCACGGGCAGACGGCAGGTTCACCGGGTCCAGTGCATAGCTGCGCCCGGTGGAATCAATAAATACCACAGGCTGGTTGGACTTGCCTTTGGCCTCGGCCATAAAACTGTCGCCCGCTTTATAATTTAACCCGGCGGCATCAATATCATGGCCTTTGGCACTGCGAACCCAACCCATTTGCGACAACACAATCGTAACGGGTTCTGACGGCATCATCTCATGGTCGCTCATCGCCTTCGCTTCACTACGTTCGTGTAACGGAGAACGGCGGTCATCGCCATAAGCCTGTGCATCTGCCTGTAACTCTTTTTTCAGCAGGTTATTCATTTTCCGCTCAGAAGCGAGAATGCCCTGCAGTGTATCGCGTTCTTTTTCCAGATCACTCTGCTCACCACGGATTTTCACTTCTTCCAGGCGGGCAAGGTGGCGTAATTTCAGTTCAAGAATCGCTTCCGCCTGGGTATCTGAGATACCAAAGCGCGACATCAGCGCTGGCTTCGGTTCATCTTCAGTGCGGATGATTTCAATAACTTCATCAATATTCAGGAACGCAACCAACAAACCTTCGAGGATATGCAGGCGTTTCAGCACTTTCTCAAGCCGGAAACTCAGGCGGCGGCGCACTGTATCACGACGGAAAACTAACCACTCGCTGATAATTTCATGCAGGTTTTTAACCGCCGGGCGGCCATCCAAACCAATCATGTTCAGGTTAACGCGGTAGCTTTTCTCAAGGTCGGTAGTGGCAAACAGGTGGTTCATAACCTGTTCCATATCCACGCGATTAGAGCGCGGCACAATCACCAGGCGAGTCGGGTTCTCGTGGTCGGACTCATCGCGCAGGTCGTCAACCATGGGCAGTTTTTTCGCCCGCATCTGGCTGGCGATTTGTTCCAGAACCCGCGCACCGGAAACCTGGTAAGGCAGCGCAGTAATAACCACAGCGCCATCTTCTTTATTCCAGACAGCGCGCATGCGCACAGAACCACGCCCGTTCTGGTAAATGCGACGGATATCTTCACGGGAGGTAATGATTTCCGCTTCTGTGGGGTAATCCGGCCCCTGAATTATATCCAGCAAGGCATCCAGCGTGGTTTTTGGGTTTTCAATCAGGGTTACCGCAGCCTGAGCCACTTCACGCAGGTTATGAGGCGGAATATCTGTCGCCATCCCCACAGCAATGCCTGTGGTGCCGTTTAACAGAATATTGGGTAAACGGGCTGGCAGCATTTTAGGTTCGCTGAGCGTCCCGTCAAAGTTAGGGACATAGTCAACCGTTCCCTGGCCCAGTTCACTAAGCAGTACTTCGGCATAACGCGACAAACGGGATTCGGTATAACGCATCGCTGCGAAGGACTTCGGATCATCCGGTGCCCCCCAGTTCCCCTGGCCGTCTACCAGTGGATAGCGGTAGGAGAAGGGTTGCGCCATTAGCACCATTGCTTCGTAGCAGGCGCTGTCGCCATGGGGATGGTATTTACCCAGAACATCGCCAACGGTACGTGCCGACTTTTTGAATTTAGCCGCTGCATTGAGCCCCAGTTCAGACATGGAGTACACAATACGCCGCTGAACGGGTTTCAGCCCATCGCCAATAAATGGTAATGCGCGATCCATGATGACGTACATGGAATAATTGAGATACGCACTTTCCGTAAATTCATGTAGAGCACGGCGCTCTACGCCGTCATGAGTAATCTCACTCATTAATTCTTAACCCTCAAACTGACTGGCCGAAGCAAAGTTGAATGGCACTATTGTCGCCGATAGTACCCTATCTGGCGTAGAGAGTCACAAGAAGCGCATTATTGCTCCCAGAGCAAAAGTCTTTGCCTGTCTTTCCACTACAGGTGTGACGCACATCACGATAAAATCTTCTGCATCTTAACTTATCGGAAAGAGACCATGAGTAACATACTGATTGTTAATGGTGCCAAGTCATTTGGACATTCCGCCGGCCAACTGAATAATACGCTGACCGAAGAAGCTGTAGCTCAACTACGTGAGCTGGGCCACGAAGTAACAGTGAGCGTTGCCGACAGCGATTACAATGTTGACGATGAAGTTGCCCGCTTCCTGGCAGCTGACGCCATTATCTGGCAAATGCCTGGTTGGTGGATGGGCGCGCCCTGGACCGTTAAAAAATACATAGATGACGTGTTCACCGCAGGCCATGGCAGCCTGTACGCCAGTGATGGCCGTACCCGTTCAGACGCCAGCAAAAAATATGGTTCAGGCGGCCTGCTGCAGGGTAAAAAATATATGCTGTCACTGACCTGGAACGCTCCACTGGAAGCATTTACCGACAAAGAACAGTTCTTCCACGGCGTAGGGGTGGATGGCGTCTACCTGCCGTTCCACAAAGCCAATCAGTTTATTGGCCTGGAAAGTTTACCCACGTTTATTGCCAACGATGTGATTAAGCAACCAGATGTGCCGCATTATATTGCACAATATCGCGAGCATCTGCGGGCAATTTTTGCTTAACTGTTAGCACATTTAAAAAGGAGTGAATTTATGCTGACAGTGATTGCTGAAATTCGCACACGTCCAGGCGCTCATCATCGCCAGGCCGTGCTGAATGAATTTAAAACCCTGGTACCTGTTGTTCTTCAGGAAGAAGGTTGCCATGGCTACACCCCAATGGTGGATGAGAGCACCACTCTGGATTTTCAGGCAACTGCACCTGATTCCATTGTGATGGTTGAAGTGTGGGAAAGCGCCGCACATCTCAAAGCGCACCTGGAAACGCCGCATATGAAAGCATTCGGGGAAAAAACGAAGAATGATGTGCTGGATATGCACATTCGCATTCTGAAACCCGGCATCGCCTGATTTCACTCCAGTGCCAGGCACAACATAACTGTGCTGGCGTTTCTAAAAAGAAGGAAAACCCGGTTTTCCTTCTTTTTTGTTTCTGCTGTATTCTGCTTTTTTAAGCAACTTTCATCCGTTTCACCGCGCAGCCTCGTCCCTTGTTTGTGCTTCTTCCCGGCTAAGTATATTGAGTAACGCAGCAGTATCCGGGTAACCATCCAAATGCAGGCAAATCTGCTCGAGTTCTCTGCAGAGCGCCTCCGGCAACACCCGGCTGGCAAGCTGGCGGAATTTTGCCAGCAATGCCTCATCACTCAGGGGGTTTCCCGGAGAACCTGAAGGTACCGGCACCTGAACCTGCGCCACACGGCCACTGGTAGTGTGCAAGATAACCACCGGTTCTTCATCACCTTGTTGAGACGCATCAACTTCCAGAATAATGCGCGCCATCATATCGCTCACTTGTGGCGAAAGCCGCTTTTCTTCGCTGTAACTTTCCAGCCCGGCACTGCCGTAACATAAACGCGCAGCCAACGCATAAGGCAGGCTCATTTGTGCCGCAGCCAGGCTGTCAGTTGACCGTCCACCGCACATCTCCATTAAAAATGGGTTCAGCCGGACATGTATGCGCTGCACCTGAGCTAAAGGCTGCACAGATAACAACTGGTTCAGTGCATCAACCGCTGAATGGGTTCCCCGGCATGAGGCATAAGGTTTGATTGAGCAACGCGCCAGTTTCCAGACTTGCCCGAGCGATGCCACCAGTGCCTCAGGTAGCTGGCTGTGAGGTGCAATGGTTTGCAAAAAACCGCCCCATTTTTCAGCGAAAATAGCACCCGGCCCCTGAATGCCTCTTTGTGCCAGTTGCGCGGCAAACAGCCCACTCTCGGCAGCCCGGCCAGCATGCAGTTTTTTAGTTTGTGAACCATCGTGTATAAAAGCCCACAGGCCACTACTGAAACTGCCCGCAATACCCAGGGCAGCACTGCACTGAGCAGGGGGCAACCGGAGCAGGTTGCATACTGCGGCAGTGGCACCAAATACCCCGCAAGTTGCCGTCGAGTGCCAGCCTGCTTCGTTATGAGCGTTATAACCGCCACAGGCTTCCAGCACACGGCGGCCAATGTCATAGCCAATAATAAACGCGGTCAGCAAACGCTGCCCGTCAACAACGTCCCCCACCAGCGGTAATGCCGCGAGAATGGCCGGCATTACCACGGCTCCGGAGTGGTCACAGCCACCGGTATCATCCAGTTCATACATATGTGCAGCAACACCATTCAGCCAGGCCGACTGGCGCGGGGTTACCCGCCACGCCTGCCCGACAAGAAGGGACTGTGCATGCCCACCTTCTTCCCTGGCTAATGCAGCACACTGATGCCAGATATCACTGTCTGTGCCTGCGAGCATAGCGCCCAGGGTATCTAAAAAATGGCGTTTGGCTTTTTCCACCAGGTGCGGCGGAAAATCGCTGTAGCCTGTAGAGGCAATGAACTCGCCCAGCGAGTGCGCATAATCAATCACTGGTTCAGCCATGATTTTGTTCCCACAACCGCTGGAATATTTCCGCCGGGTGGTCTGGCGTATTAGCGGGTTGAGAAGAACGCCAGTGTTCGGCCACAGACTCCGCGGTGGTTAACCAGACGGGTTGTTGTTGCAACGTATCAATCAGCGCTTCCAGTAATGAAATTCGGCCTGCCGTCCCCATAATTTCCGGGTGTAAACGGAGTAAGTAACACAAACCGAACCGGTGATAACCGTAAAAGTCCTGGGTCATGTTCGCCAGTGTTTCCTGGTAGGACGCAATACGCGACTGGCCAGGTGGTACTGCCGGGCTGAGGTTAAACGCGAAATAGGGTTCATCTTCCAGTTCATAATGCAGCGGTAACTCAACCAGAGGTGTACCCGGATGGAAATACGGCAGGTCATCGCCCCGCCAGCATGAAGACCACTGAAACCCCATGCCGCTCAGTGCCTGAGCAAACCCGGGTTTCCACTGCCCGGCAGGAGTACGAAACCCCCGTGGCGCACGGCCACATAACGCTGTCAGTTTCTCTGTAGCGCGGCGCGTACAGGCAACCTGCTCTTCCAGGCTCATAGCGGAAAAATCTTCGTGCTGGTCGCCTGCACAGGCAACTTCGTGCCCTTCTGCCAAAATCCGTTCCAGCAGCAGTGGCTGTTCTTGCGCCACAATGGCAGGCAGGCACCAGGTGGTTTTCACCTGTTTTTTCGCCAGCAGATTCAGTAAACGGTCCACACCGCGCAGCGTGCCATAGCGCCAGACAGACAATGTTTTATCCCGCCCTTCAACAGCAGGAGCCTGGGTCAAAATGCCGTAGATATCATTAAAATCAATGGTGATAACCGCAGCAGAACGGTACCCCTGCGGCCAGGGCGAAGTACTCCCGGTAAACATTGTGTTTTTATCCGGCATGTTGACACTCCTGCATATACCACTCAGCGACGGCATCACAGCGGGCAAACCACACGTCGTCACGGGATGTCATATGGGCAAAGAATTTCTCCAGCAACAAAATGCGTCCGGGCTGCCCGGAGATTTTGGGGTGGAACAAAGTTGTCAGGCATAATCCTTCATCCATGGCGCCATCAAATTCCCGTTGCCAGTTATCCAGCGTCAGTGCATAGCTGGCAGTACGGTCTCCCCCTTTGGGGAAATCCGGGTTTCGGGTATAAGCCAGTGAGGCGTAGTCATCCATTTCCCACTTACCAGGAATTTCCACCAGGGGCGGGAAACCCGCAACCTCAATGCAATAAGGGCGGTCATCGCCTCTCATACTGCTCGAATAGAGAACACCTGCCGCTTTGAGCACTTCAGGGGTACTGGCATGCCAGTCTCCCGACGGGGTACGAAACCCCCGTGCGGTGATACCTAAATAGCGTTGAAAGATTTCTGCGGATTTCGCCATCACTGCATACTGTTCATCAGGGCTCAGGGCAAAAAACGATTCGTGCCGATAACCATGAAACGCAACTTCATGCCCCTGATCCACGATGGCGCGGCATTGTTCCGGCCAGTGCTCAACAACCCAGGCCGGAACAAAAAACGTGGCAGGTAACTGAAAGTCTTGCAGTAAATCGAGCAAACGACCGAGTGCCCGAAATGGCCCATACGAGCCAAAGGTAAAGTACTCCGGCGAAGACCAGATACTGCCATTAAGCATGGCATCGCCAGTTGGCCCATCTAAATCAAACGCCAGCGCCATACAACCGCGTTTTCCCTCAGGCCAACGCAATTCACCCGGTGATTGCATCATCTGCTCCTGCTTTAGCCCTGGTTGACGGTGGCTTTGGCAACACCGTTATCTGATAAGCCCCATTTAGTGAGGATTTTTTGATAGGTGCCATTGGCAATCATGTCATTCAACGCGCCCTGAATGGCATCACGTAATGCAGTGTTGTCCTTGCCAATCGCCATCCCGGTGTACTGGAAGGCGAATGCTTTATCCAGTGGCTTAAAGGTTCCCTTTTCGAGGCCCATAATGTAAGGCAGCGTTTCGCTCCCCTGCACAGCTGCATCCAGGCGGCGCTGGCGTAACTGCGTGCGTGCATCCGCGCTACCTTCAGTACCCACAACCATAACGGCCGGTTTACCCGCAGCTTCGCAATGGGATTTGCTCCAGTTAGCAATTTCCTGCGGGAATGTAGTACGGCGGCTGGTGCCAACATGTTTGCCACACAAATCAATATCATGCTGGAGATCCTGACGGGCGGTCAGCGTGTAAAACTGTGGGCCGGTTTTGAAGTAGTCAATAAAATCGACCACTTTCTGGCGTTCTTTGGTATCTGTCATACCTGACATCACCATATCGACTCGTTTGGTTACCACAGCATTGACCATCTGCTCAAACGCGATTTCCTGCCAGTTCACTTTGATACCCAGCTCTTTGCCAATGGCAACGCCCAGGTCGTAATCCACACCGGTTAACTGATTGCTGGCCGGGTCTTTAAAATCCATTGGCGGGTAGTTCGGCATAATTGCCACGGTAATTTCGCCTTTTGCCTTAATGGATGCTGGTAATTCAGTTGCCGCCCAGGTGCTGGAGGCCTGGACAACGAGTGCAGTTGCTATCACGCTCAGAAACACGTTCTTCATGGTTTACCCCGGTTAATTAAAGGAGAATGGCATTAATGAAATTTTTCATCCGCGGGTTACGCGGGTTGAGCAGAATCTCTTCTGGTGCGCCCTGCTCAATAATCTGGCCTTCATCCATAAACACCACCTGGTTGGCAACCTCGCGGGCAAAGCCCATTTCGTGGGTCACCACCAGCATTGTTGTGCCCTCCTGCGCCAGTTGACGCATGACAGCCAACACTTCCCCCACCATTTCGGGATCCAGTGCCGAAGTGGGTTCATCGAACAGCATCAGTTTTGGTTTCATGGCCAGTGCCCGGGCAATGGCAACGCGCTGCTGTTGCCCGCCAGAGAGCGACTGCGGGTAGGCGTGTGCTTTGTTTGCCAAACCAACCCGCTCCAGCAATGCCATTGCTTCTTCAGTTGCTTCGCGTTTTGGGCGCAATAACACATTGCATGGGCCTTCAGTGATATTCTCCAGCGCAGTTTTATGGGGAAATAAGTTAAAGCGCTGGAAAACCATGCCGGTATGCAGGCGCTGGCGGGCAATTTGTTTGTCACTGAGCGGGTACAGCTTATCGCCCGCAATGCGATAGCCAGCCAATTCGTTGTCTATCCAGATCCCGCCCCTGTCCACCTTTTCAAGCTGGTTAATACAACGCAGAAAGGTACTTTTCCCTGAACCAGATGGCCCGAGAATGCACATCACCTCGCCGTAATTCACCTCCAGACTGACATCTTTCAGCGCGTGGAACTGGTCAAAATATTTGTTCACCTTCATGGCACGAACAATGTTTCTCATGAGGCTCTCCAGTTACTGGCGGCGGCGATGACCGCGGGAGAAATAACGCTCCAGTTGGCTTTGGCCAAAAGAGAGCACCGTGACAATCATCAGATACCAAATACCAGCCACAAACAGCAGCTCCATCACACGTGCGTTAGCGAAGTAGATGTTTTGCGTGTTGTAGAGCAATTCGGAGTACTGAATCATGCTCGCCAGACTGGTCGTTTTGATCATGCTGATAAATTCATTACCAATTGGCGGCAGAATAACTCGCATCGCCTGGGGCAAAATAATGCGGCGTAAAGCCTGCAGGCGCGGCATGCCAATAGATTTCGCCGCTTCATACTGGCCAATATCCACAGACAGCAAACCGGCACGAACCACTTCGGAAGTATACGCTCCCTGGTTGATACTCAGCCCCAGCAAAGCGGCCAGAAATGGTGTCATTACGTGTACGGTTTGCACACTGAACAGGCCGGGTATGGAAATCACCGGGAATACCAGTGCGAGGTTGAACCACAGCAGTAATTGCAGAATCAGTGGAGTGCCACGAAAAATCCAGGCATAGACCACTGCGATGTAATGCAACACCGGGTTGGGCGACATATACATAATTGCCGCCACCACACCAAAAACCACGCCCAGCATCATGGCCAGAATCGACATAATCAGGGTGTTCATCACCCCCTGAAGAATGGCTTTGGCAGTAAAAAACTGCCCGACATAGCGCCATTCAATATTGCCGTGGGCAAAAGCATTCACCAGCATTGCCACCAGGAGCAAAATCACAACCGAGGCAGTAATTCGCCCGTAGTAACGGCGCGGGACGACCTGGTATTTATCCAGGTCATACTGTGTGCGGCTGTTATGCGCCGGTGATGATGTTGCAAGCGGGGTTGATTGTTCCATCCTGCCTCCTTCAGGCTCGCGGCCCTGTGTAATCCCGGGTCCAGCGCAACTGGGATTCAGTCAGTGTTTGCAGGCGGGCTAACTGCTGTTCAACACAGTGCGGCGCGGTGCCACCGAAACCGTGGCGGGCAGCTAATGCCGCTACCAGAGTCAGGGCATCACGAACGTCAGGCGTCAGGCGCTCATCTACCGATTGCAGTTGGGCATCGCTCAGCGCATCCAGCCCGCACTGCTGTTGTTCGCACAGTTGTACCAGTTGCCCGGTAATTTCATGGGCATGCTTAAATGGCACCCCGCGCATTGCCAGCCAGTCCGCCACCTCCGTTGCCAGGGTGAAGCCTTCTGGCGCCTGCTGCGCCATTCTTTGTGTATCGAATTTCAGGGTGGCAACCATGCCAGACATGGCAGGCAGAACCAGTAACAGGGTCTCTACCGCATCAATGACATTGCGCTTGTCATCACTTAAATCCCGGTTGTAGGAGAGTGGCATCGCTTTCATGGTGGTCAGTAATGCCATCAGGTTTCCGACCAGGCGACCACTGCGCCCACGCGTCAGCTCGGCAATATCCGGGTTTTTCTTTTGCGGCATAATCGAGCTGCCCGTGGCATAGCTGTCATCCAGTTCAACCCAACGGAACTGGCGAGATGACCAGAGGCAGACTTCCTCGCACAAACGCGACAGGTTGACGGCTATCATGGCAGTCACAAACAAGAATTCCGCGGCAAAATCACGGCTGGCAACGGCATCAATGGAGTTCTCACAGGCTGCGATATACCCCAGTTCCTGCGCTGCAAGCTCCGGTTGGCGGGCAATAGCGGAACCAGCCATGGCCGCAGCGCCCAGAGGGCAGTATGCACTGCGCTGATCCCAGTCCTGCATACGTGAAATATCCCGGGCGAAAGACTGAGCGTGAGCCAGTAACTGGTGTCCAAAAACAATGGGCTGAGCCTGCTGAAGGTGGGTAAAACCTGGAGCAACACTGTTAAGATGCTGGGCTGCCTGCCCCATCAGAGCCTGTTGTAACTCCAGCAATGCACTGGCTACACGGCGCCCGTTATCCCGCAGGTAGAGACGCAAATCATTCACTGTCTGGTCATTACGAGACCGGCCTGCGCGTAACTTGCCGCCCAATTCCCCCAGGCGTTCAACCAGTACACGTTCAATAAATGTATGAACGTCTTCATCCGCAATAATCGGTGAAACCAGCCCGGCACGAAAATCCTGGTCCAGCTTATCAATCGCCACCAGCATGGCTGATAACTCTTCAGCACTGAGCAACCCGGCTCTTTCCAGCTCTCTGGCATGGGCCCGGCACCCGGCGAGATCGTAAGGAGCCAGTGAGAAATAGTGCTCTGGGCTGCGTGATAACGCACTCAGGCTCGCGGCTGGGGCGGATTTAAAACGCGCTCCCCAAAGGCGCTCTGCATTTTCAGACATGCTGTTTCCCTTTCAAGACGGCGATAAATGATTTCGTTTCCGGTAATAATAAAAACTTATTTTTACAATCACTGGAAAACTTAATTCATTTCATGTTCACTGTACTTTTACCGCAATATTTACGGAGTTAAATAGTAAAAATGGAAAGTAAAGTTTCTCATTATGGAAACATGGCAAGTCCGGGCAATGGAAACAGCGCGATGAATCGTAATGACGGAACAACACTTTCATTAAATAACATCGACCTTAAATTACTGCGTGTTTTTAAATGTGTGGTTGAAGCCGGGGGAATGACGGCGGCCAGCCATGAACTGAATATTGGCCTTGCCGCAATTAGCAAACAGGTTTCCGACCTTGAAATACGCCTTGGGATGACCTTATGCAGCCGCGGGCGCGAAGGCTTTGAATTGACTGAATATGGCGTAAACGTATACCAGGCAACACTGGAACTCTTTGTTTCACTTAATACTTTCCGCGAGAGGGTTCACAGCAGCCGCAATGAAGTTCTTGGAGATATCGCAATTAGCGTGGTTGATAATACTATTTCAGACACTCAATCACCTGTCACCAAAGCGGTGCAACAATTGCACCAGAATGCACCAAAAGTAAATATCCGCCTGCAGACATCACAATTAGAAGATATAGAAAGAGGTATTAGCGAGGGGCGTTTTCATTGTGGAATTGGCCCTGTATATGAAAAAAAAGAAGCCTTTGAATATTTTCTTTTATATCATGAAACCTCGAAAATTTATTGTTCATCATCTCACCCACTATTTAATAAAGAAGCGGAAAATAACGTTTCTATTGACACAATAAAACAACAAAAAATGATTAATCACATGTATGTTTCACACCGCGATACCAGTGGTCTCCTGCCGGTTCACGACACAAAAATACAGGCTGTTCAGGTAGAGTCAGTTGCTATGCTAATATTAACCGGGCACTTTATTGGTTACCTCCCGGAACATTATGCGCAAAGCTATATTGATCGGGGCTTACTGCAGGCACTCAGTAATGAAAAGCTGGTGGCAGAAACACCTTTTTACCTGATGCTGAAAAAAGGGAAAAAAATTAACCCGGTGATTAATTTATTTATGCAGGCATTAGCCATCAATGAGGCTGCGGTTGCATCATTATGAGGCAACACGCTTATACAAATGAGCCTGTGACGTGCCAACGGGCATAAAAAAACCCTGTGATTCGGGCTTTACGCCTCCACCATCAGGGTTGTTAACCGGCAATCAATCAGACTTCGATATCCACCATATCGCCTTTTTCCTGCAACCAGTTACGGCGGTCTTCAGAACGTTTTTTCGCCAATAACATATCCATCATTGACTGGGTACGCTCTTCATCGTCATCGCTAATGGTTAACTGCACCAGGCGGCGGGTATTGGGATCCAGCGTCGTTTCACGTAACTGTAGCGGGTTCATTTCACCCAGCCCTTTAAAGCGCTGAACGTTTGGTTTACCGCGTTTACGCTTAAGCTGCTCCATGACACCGTCTTTTTCTTCGTCAGTCAGGGCGTAATAAACTTCTTTACCCAGGTCGATACGATACAGCGGTGGCATTGCCACATACACATGGCCTGCTTTCACCAGCGGGCGGAAATGGCGCACAAACAGCGCACACAGCAATGTAGCAATGTGCAGCCCATCGGAGTCTGCATCCGCCAGGATACAAATCTTACCGTAGCGCAGTTGGGTTAAATCGTCGCTGTCGGGATCAATACCAATGGCGACGGAAATATCATGCACTTCCTGGGAGCCCAGCACTTCGTCTGAAGACACTTCCCAGGTGTTCAGGATCTTACCTTTCAAAGGCATGATGGCCTGGTACTCACGGTCGCGAGCCTGTTTTGCCGAACCACCTGCGGAATCCCCTTCCACCAGAAAAAGCTCGGTACGATGCAAATCCTGGGCGGTACAGTCTGCCAGCTTACCAGGCAGGGCCGGGCCACTGGTCAGTTTCTTACGCACAACTTTCTTGGCTGCTCTCAGACGGCGCTGCGCGCTGGCAATCGCCAGTTCAGCCAGTTGTTCTGCCGCCTGCACGTTCTGGTTCAGCCACAAGCTGAAAGCATCTTTTACCACACCAGAGACAAATGCCGCACACTGGCGCGATGACAGGCGTTCTTTGGTCTGCCCGGCAAACTGCGGATCCTGCATTTTGACAGACAGAACGTAAGCACAGCGTTCCCAAATATCGTCAGCAGATAATTTCACACCACGCGGCAAAATATTGCGGAATTCACAAAACTCGCGGATACCATCCAGCAGCCCCTGGCGCAGACCGTTAACATGAGTCCCGCCCAGCATAGTAGGGATCAGGTTGACATAGCTTTCAGTGAGCAGTTCACCACCTTCCGGCAACCACAGCAGTGCCCAGTCAACGGCTTCGGCTTCACCAGAAAAGTTACCCACAAATGGTTTTTCCGGAAGTGTCACCAGACCATTAACAGCTTCACACAGGTAGTCTGTCAGGCCATCCTGGTAGCACCAACGCTGTTCGGTGTTGTTCACTTCATCGCGGAAAGTGATTTCAACGCCCGGGCACAGTACTGCTTTCGCTTTCAGCAAATGCGACAGGCGAGAAACAGAGAAGCGCGGACTGTCGAAAAATTGTTCATCAGGCCAGAAATGCACGCTGGTACCGGTATTACGTTTACCGCAGGTCCCTGTCACATGCAGTTCTTCAACTTTATCGCCATTTTCAAACGCAATGCCATACACCTGGCCATCGCGTTTAACTGTGACTTCAACCCGTTTGGATAACGCGTTGACAACCGAGATACCCACCCCGTGTAACCCACCAGAGAACTGGTAGTTTTTATTGGAGAATTTCCCCCCGGCGTGTAAACGGCACAGGATAAGCTCAACCGCCGGAACACCTTCTTCCGGGTGAATATCGACAGGCATACCACGCCCGTCATCAATGACTTCCAGCGACTGATCCGCATGGAGAATTACGTCAACTTTTTTGGCATGGCCTGCCAGCGCTTCATCCACGCTGTTATCAATAACCTCCTGACCAAGGTGGTTAGGGCGCGTGGTGTCCGTGTACATTCCCGGGCGACGGCGAACCGGCTCAAGCCCGGTAAGTACCTCAATGGCATCAGCGTTATAGGATTGCGTCATGGTTTTTCGCTGCTCAACTAAGGAAGAAGATACCTGGTACTAACTCAGCCCCAGGAAATCAATAATCTGTGTGAAATGATGCTCAAAGCCGGTGAATGCATGATTACCGCCTTCTTCAATATGCTGGCGGCAAGGGGCGTAATAAGCCACTGCCTGGCGGTAATCCAGCACTTCATCACCCGTTTGCTGCAACAACCAAAGTAAATCGGGTGCTTCCAGCGGGTCAACCTGCATGACTTTGAGATCATAAATATGGCGAGACTCTAGCACATATTGCTGGCCGGTGTATGGGTTCTCATTGTTTCCCAGAAAATCTGCCAGTAATTCAAAAGGGCGTACAGCCGGATTCACAACCACGGCAGGCAACATAAAACATTGCGACAACCAGGTGGCGTAGTACCCACCTAATGATGAACCCACAATGCCCATGTGTTCCCCTCCTCTGGCCATCACAATAGATTCAAGCATTTCTGCGGCATCGGCCGGGTAAGGAGGTAACTGAGGGATAACCATGGTGATGTCAGGATGATGTTCAGCCAGCCAGTTTTTCATACTGGTGGCTTTAGCAGAACGTGGTGAGCTGTTGAAACCATGGAGATAAAGAAGAGTGGCCATTAATAACCTTCAGAATCAGTATCGGGGCTGAAAGCACTGCCCGACAAACGACAAACTTCAGTTGTCAACGAACCATCAGGGTGCAGTGTTATCCAGCGCCATCCCGGAGCAATCGTGTCCAGCGTAAAATTGGCGCAATGTGGCTTGAACTGCACGCAAGTAGACGGTGTGGCCATCATCCGGCGCCCATTCCAGTCTACATCCATTTCCTGGTGGATATGCCCGCACAGCAAGTGTTTCACTCCGGCATAACGTTGCAACACATCATCAAGTGCCTGAGCATTGCGCAGGCTGTGTTGATCAAGCCAGCTGCACCCGGCAGGCAGAGGGTGGTGATGCAACAGCAACAAAGTTTGCCGGTCAGGGTTTTCAGCCAGTTTTTTTTCCAGCCACTCAAGCTGGTATTCGCTCAGTTCACCATGGGGCACACCGAAAACCTGGCTATCAAGCAGCACAATCTGCCAGCTTTTCCCTGCCAGTACCTGCTTTGAAGACGAAATACCCGATTCTTTCAGCGAGCTGAACATTGCGGGTTGAAAATCATGATTACCAGGCAGCCAGACACAAGGCGCCGCCAACGAAGAAACCCCTTCAGCGAAGTGCTGATAGGCTTCGTTGCTCTGGTCCTGTGCTAAATCCCCGGTGGCAACTATCAGGTCACACGGGCGGGCCTCTTTGTGGATAGCCGCCAGCACTGCCCGGTAGCTTGACCAGGTGTTAACGCCCAACAGCGTTTCATCTTTCCCGGCAAATAAATGGGTGTCAGTAATTTGTAGTATCCTGATACTGGCTTCATCAGCAGCAGGTATTGTCAACAGGCTTTCCAAATGGTGTCCTTAGGTTTCACGACGCTAACAAACCGGAATCGCCATCGCTCCATGCGCTAAACAGTAACGTAGCCAATCGGCAAGGAACTGGTTAATTTGATGTTTTTCGTCGCGTTGATGCAACTTTTTATTAGGATAATCATAACGTGCTTTAAAACGGAAGATCTGCTGACTTGAACACACTTCAGCAACCATGGCGTCATGATAGAGCCTGACGGACATGGAAGGAAGACTCCAGTATGTTACAGAGGGTAGCGTTTGTTCAATCTCAACCAGCGTAGTGTAGCGAGTTGATTCAAGAATCGTTAACCGATACTGAGCACTATTGACCTGGTAGCTGATTTTTTCACCGATTGCGTCAACAGGTGGCAGCAACCGGCGCAACTGGGCGAAGTTGGTTTCGCACAAACGCATCATCTCAGGGAAATCAGGTGTATAGCGCTTCATTGTCATGCGTTCCACTCTTGTCGTAATTGTTGATAATGCAACTGCAGCCATTGCAAGGCGATGACAGATGCGGCGTTGTCGATTTTCCCTTCCTCGACTAATTGGTAAGCAGTTTCCCGGCTGACGACATGAACGCGGATATCTTCATTTTCTTCCGCCAGGCCGTGGATCCCGGTAGCTGTCGTTGCATCCACTTCTCCGACCAGAATAGACAAACGTTCACTGGTTCCGCCAGGGCTTGCCAGGTAACTTAATACTGGCCGGGTACGTTTCACATGCAACCCGGCCTCTTCTTCTGCTTCACGGCGCACTACATCTTCCGGCGACTCGCCCGGTTCAATCATGCCGGCAACCATTTCCAGCAGCCATGGGGTTTCACTGGTATCAAAAGCAGCAATTCGAATTTGCTCGATAATCACCACTTCATCACGCACAGGATCGTAGGGCAACAGTACTGCAGCATGCCCACGCTCGAAAATTTCCCGCCGAACTTCTTCGCTCATTCCACCATTGAACATACGGTGACGAAAACGCCAGACATCGAGCGAAAAAAAACCACGCCAAACTGTTTCCCGTGCAATAATTTCTACATCGTTTTTTGTAAACGTTGTGATGTTTTTGTTTTCTATAGCCATCAGTAAACCTGCTTGAATAGTGATTGATTTCTTGATTTCAATCCATCAGGAATGTTGTTTCAACCACTCTGTGGTAGATTGATGAATTTTCAGGGCAGATGGCACTTAACGCCAAGACGTTGTCAAAGCTGAACCTGCTAAAATTGGCGATCCTTTTTGGCATCAGTCAGCGCTATTACACACAATTTCTGCTTCACAACAAGGAATGCAAATGAAGAAACTGCTCCCCACACTTATTGGTCTGAGCTTTGTCGCGTTCAGTACCATGAGCCAGGCAGAAAACCTGTTGCAGGTTTATCAGCAGGCACGTATCAGTAACCCTGACCTGCGTAAATCCGCAGCTGATCGCGACGCGGCATTTGAGAAAATCAATGAATCACGCAGCCCATTATTACCTCAACTGGGTCTGGGAGCCGACTATACCTATAACAACGGCTACCGTGACAACGATGGCATTAACTCCAATGCCACCAGTGCGTCCTTACAGCTTACGCAAGTTATTTTCGATATGTCAAAATGGCGTGCGCTGACCATTCAGGAAAAAACGGCAGGAATACAGGATGTCTCCTACCAGTCTGACGAACAGACTCTGATCCTTAATACCGCAACAGCTTATTTTAACGTATTGAGCGCTATCGATTCGTTGTCATACGTTGAAGCGGAAAAACAATCTATTTACCGTCAGCTTGACCAAACTACCCAGCGTTTTAATGTCGGCCTGGTGGCGATTACTGACGTACAAAACGCCCGTGCTCAATACGACAGCGTTCTGGCTAATGAAGTCACCGCCCGTAACAATTTGGATAATGCACTGGAATCTTTGCGCCAGATTACCGGCAATTTCTACCCTGAACTGGCATCCGTCAATGTTGCGGACATGAAAGTCAACAAACCTCAGGCTGTTCAGAACCTGCTCAAAGAAGCGGAAAACCGTAACCTGTCTTTGTTGCAGGCTCGTTTGAACCAGGATCTGGCTCGTGAGCAAATTCGCTACTACCAGACCGGCCATATGCCGACACTGAATCTGACCGCGTCCAGTAGTGTTTCCAACACCAAATACGATGGTCACAACGCTGTTGGTTCAAGCTATGCAGACAGAGACATCGGCCAGAACTCTGTTGGCCTGAGCTTCTCTTTACCGCTCTACAGCGGTGGGTCTGTCACTTCACAGGTGAAACAGGCACAATATAACTTTGTGGGTGCCAGCGAGTCGCTGGAAAGCGCTCACCGCAGTGTTGTGCAAACCACCCGTTCAGCCTGGAACAACATCAATGCATCCATTAGCAGCATCAATGCCTACAAACAGGCAGTTGTTTCTGCGCAAAGCTCACTGGATGCAATGGAAGCCGGTTACTCTGTCGGCACCCGTACTATTGTTGATGTTCTGGATGCAACATCCACGCTGTATAGCGCCAAGCAGGAGCTTTCCAGCGCGCGTTATAACTACTTGATTAATACTCTGACACTGAAATCTGCTCTGGGTACGTTGAACCAGCAGGACTTAGTCACACTGAACAGTGAACTGAGCAAACCGGTTTCGACTTCACCTGAAAGCATTGCGCCGGATAATGTGCAACAGGACGCAAGTGCAGATGGTTACAGTGACACTGCTGTACAGAAAACAGCCAGCAGAACCACCAGCAGCAGCAAAAAAATGCTGAGCCACTAACTGGCCGTTTTGTTTTCCCCGAGAGAGCCTTTTGGCTCTCTTTTTTTTGCTAAACGTAAGGCTTCGTAAAGAAGCCTCCACAGTTCTGCACATTGCTTCAAATATAATCAGTGTTCCTCTATTCTTGGCACTCCAAGTAATACCTACCACTGGGCCAGGAAAAGAATGATGAAAAGGACCAAAACAATACAACTCTCCGCCTTTCGCAAAAGCTGGAATGCGCGGCATTTAACGCCTGTAGCTCTGGCTGTCACGGCGGCATTCTTACTCGCAGGCTGTGAAAAAAGCGATGAGACCGTAAAACTTTACCAAAATGCAGATGATTGCAGCGCTGCCAACCCGGGTGAAAGCCAGCAGTGTACAACAGCCTATAACAACGCTCTGAAAGAAGCTGAACGTACTGCACCTAAATACGCCACCCGCGAAGACTGTATTGCCGAGTTTGGTGAAGGGCAATGCCAGCCTGCGCCATCTCAGGCCAGTGTGGCAGGTGATAACCAGGCACAGGCCCAGTCAGGAGGGAGTTTCTGGATGCCGTTAATGGCCGGCTACATGATGGGCCGAATGATGGGCGGCTCTTACGCTCAACAGCCACTATTCAGTTCAAAAAACCCTTCCAGCCCGGCTTATGGCCGCTACACAGATGCCAGCGGTAAAAACTATGGTGCCGCAACACCTGGGCGCACGATGACAGTTCCCAAAACAGCGATGGCACCAAAACCAGCAACCACCAGCACAATTACTCGTGGTGGTTTTGGTGAAAGCGTAGCCAAACAAACTTCTATGCAACGCTCCAGTACCAGTGGCACAACGCGTCGTACAATGGGTGGTTAATTCATGAAACGTCTGCCTATTACCGAACGCCCAGGCTGGCAGGATAAAGCCCGTGAATTTGGCTTCAACTTTCACACCATGTATGGCGAACCCTACTGGTGTGAAGACGCGTATTACCAGTTCTCTCTGGCGGAAATTGAAAAGCTGGAAGATGTTACTGCTGAATTACACCAGTTGTGCCTGAAAGCCGTAGAACGCGTGGTTGCCAGTGATGCTTTGATGGATAAATTTTGCATCCCGCGCCATACCCGGGATTTCGTACGCCAAAGCTGGGCAACCCGCCAGCCATCGCTCTACTCCAGGCTGGACCTTGCCTGGGGTGGCACCGGGGAACCTAAGCTACTGGAAAACAATGCCGACACCCCAACCTCACTATATGAAGCTGCGTTTTTCCAGTGGATCTGGCTGGAAGATCAAATCAACGCCGGTAACCTGCCAGCGGGAAGTGATCAGTTCAACAGCCTGCAAGAACAGCTAATCGAGCGTTTTCGTGTATTGCACGAGCAGCACGGCTTCAATTTACTGCACATGGCCTGCTGCCAGGACAGTATTGAAGACCGTGGCACGGTGCAGTATCTCCAGGACTGCGCGGCCGAAGCCGGGCTCCCGACCGAATTCCTGTTTATGGACCAAATTGGGCTGGGCGAGAAAGGCCAGTTTACTGATATGCAGGATCAGGTCATCAGCAACTTGTTCAAGCTCTACCCGTGGGAGTTCATGCTGCGGGAGATGTTTTCGACAAAACTGGAAGATGCTGGTGTGCGCTGGCTGGAACCGGCCTGGAAGAGTATTTTATCTAACAAAGCGTTACTGCCATTGCTGTGGGAAATGTTTCCAGGCCACCCAAACCTTTTACCCGCCTGGTTTGCCGCAGATGATCATCCCGCCATGGAGAGCTACGTGGTGAAACCCATTTTCTCCCGTGAAGGTGCCAATATTCAGATTATCGAACACGGGAAAGAAATAGCCCGGGCAGATGGGCCATATGGTGAAGAAGGTATGATTGTCCAGCAATACCACCCGTTACCCAGGTTTGGCGACAGCTATACGCTAATTGGATCCTGGCTTATTAATGATCAACCCGCCGGGATCGGTATTCGGGAAGACAGAGCGCTGATCACGCAAGATCTTTCGCGCTTTTACCCACACAGCTTCACACCTGAATAAATACTGCACGCGCCTGGTAACCAGGCGCGGTCTTACTCAGTATTCATCTGGCTCTGACACAGCACTGTATGGCAACGCGGTTATGCGCCAACCTGCACAGAAAGCATACTCAGAGAGCCCATTTCAATCCCTTCGGTGACGATACTCACCGGCTCTTCGCCATCCCATGCCCCCAGAATATACAACAGTGGCAGGTAGTGGTCTGGTGTTGGGCAAGAAAGCTGAGCGCCTGAGTGGTCCATATAGTTAACCAACGGGTGGTTTTGCGCTTCACCTTTCCAGGTCAAATTATCGCGAACATACTGGTCAAAGGCGGTTGCCCAGGGATAAGCCTCACTCCCCCCCTGCCAGCGAACAGTACGCAGGTTGTGTACAACGTTGCCGCTACCAATCAGCAGGATACCTTCATCACGCAGTGCTGCCAGCTTACGGCCCATTTCATAATGCCAGGCCGGTGGTTGGGTGGCATCAATACTCAACTGCACCATAGGGATATCGGCATCAGGGTACATTTTGATAACCACTCCCCATGAACCGTGGTCAAAACCCCATGCACTGTCATCTTTAATTACGGCGGCAGGAGCCAGTATATCCACTAAGTGCTGAGCTAAATCCGGTGCGCCAGGCGCCGGGTATTGTGTATCGAACAGTTCCTGCGGAAACCCGCCAAAATCATGAATAGTTTTTGGATTAGGCATTGCTGTAACGCCAGTACCCCGTGTGTACCAGTGAGCAGAAACCACTACCATCGCTTTCGGGCGAGGCAGTGTTTTACCCAGTTGCTGCCAGGAACGAGTAAACACGTTATCTTCAAGCACATTCATTGGGCTGCCATGACCAACAAACAGCGCAGGCATACGTGAGGTGTTCATCATTATATCCTTAATTACCGTGTCAGATTACTTACTGCCAGATTACGGCTTTTAGCCTGCAAATAAACGCAGATAACCATGATGATGATCATCAGAAATTTTGAATGTATTGTTATGTAAAACGCAGTCCCGGCCCTCGACACTCTGTGTAACCAAATGTATAAATGATAATTATTATCAAAGGAGAGTGCTATGTCCGTACCGCTGGTTCTGACTCTGTTAGCGGGTAGTTCGACATTTATTGGCGCATTTTTAGGGATAATAGGCCAAAAACCTTCTAACCGCCTGCTGGCATTCGCACTGGGATTTGCCGCAGGTATTATGCTGTTAATCTCCCTGATGGAAATGCTGCCTGCAGCTCTGGATACACCTAATATGTCGCCATTGTTGGGTTACGGTATGTTTATCGCCGGGCTGACTGGCTACTTTGCTCTTGATCGCGCGCTGCCCCATGCCCACCCGCAGGACCTGATGGATGGCAGTATCAACACCAGGAAATTGCGGCGCACAGCCTTGTTACTCACTTTAGGGATTAGTCTGCACAACTTTCCTGAAGGAATAGCGACATTCGTAACCGCCAGCAGCAATATTGAATTGGGGCTGGGTATTGCACTCGCTGTCGCGCTGCATAATATTCCAGAAGGGCTGGCGGTTTCCGCTCCGGTATATGCCGCAACAGGTTCGAAGCGCAAAGCATTACTGTGGGCAGGCTTATCCGGTATGGCAGAAATTCTGGGGGGGATCCTTGCCTGGTTGCTGCTCGGTAGTATGGTCTCACCTGTGGTGATGGCCGCAGTAATGGCAGCGGTTGCCGGTATTATGGTGGCGTTGTCCGTAGATGAACTGATGCCACTGGCAAAAGAGATTGACCCGCAAAATAACCCCAGTTATGGCGTATTGTGCGGCATGGCTGTAATGGGATTAAGCCTGAGCGCATTACAAAGTTTAGGGCTGGGTTAACTCCCGGCGTGTTCATTGTGCGCGATTAGCCTGGTAGTAGCTGGTAATGATACCAGGCAATCGCACAAAAAAACCGAATGGAAGCGGGAAACTAAATACATATTTAACTCGGTTTTTCCACAATCATTTATTGAAATATTTAACTTCGTCACATAAAATAAAATATCTGGTATTATATAACGCACCAATACCGTTATATGGGTTACCAGTTCCCCATAGATAGATAGTTACCCACCATCCATCCTCTGGATAATAATCAAACAAAAAACACTAAAAAAACCAATTAAAGTTTAATGCAATTAAAGTAATTAAAAATCTGTAAAAATGAGGACTACAATCGGGGCTAAATTAAACCGTTACACCCCTACATCATACGCCAGACGTATATTTACATGGTGATATTTTCTCTTATGCGCCGTGGCAGTATGGTCGTCCCTGGAGCATTCAGATGTTAAAAAAAAATTCTGTATATACCCCATATACTGGGGCTATGTTGCTGGAAAACCCTTTATTAAATAAAGGCCTGGCATTTTCTCATGAAGAGCGTATTGCATTAAATTTAATTGGCCTGTTGCCGGAACAAGTCGAAACCATCACTGAACAAACTGACCGTGCATGGTCCCAGTTTAATCACTTTAAACGCGACCTCTCCCGCCATATTTATTTGCGAAATATCCAGGATACTAACGAAACATTATTCTATAACCTGCTGCGTGCACACCTTGAAGAGATGATGCCCATCATCTATACCCCTACAGTGGGTGAGGCCTGTGAACACTTCTCTGATATCTACCGCCGCGCCCGCGGGTTATTTATTTCCTGGCCAGATCGCCACCGTATTGATGACATGCTGCAAAACTTTTCCCGTCATGACATAAAAGTCATTGTTGTCACCGATGGCGAACGTATTCTCGGCCTGGGTGACCAGGGGATCGGCGGCATGGGGATCCCTATCGGTAAATTATCGCTGTACACCGCCTGTGGTGGCATTGACCCGGCATCCACATTGCCGATTATGCTCGATGTGGGCACAAACAACGCCCAGCGCCTGGACGATCCGCTGTATATGGGCTGGCGCCACCCGCGAATCACGGATGGTGAATACCGTGAATTTATGGATATGTTTATCAATGCCGTGAAAGAGCGCTGGCCAAACGTTCTGCTGCAATTTGAAGACTTTGCTCAGAATAATGCCACACAATTACTGAACCGTTACCGTGACGAGTTGTGCTGCTTCAACGACGATATTCAGGGCACCGCCGCAGTGGCATTAGGTACACTGATTGCCGGTTCACAGGCTAAAGGTTCAACACTGCGTGACCAGCGTATTGCCTTCCTGGGTGCGGGTTCCGCTGGTTGCGGTATTGCGGAAACGATCATTGCACGTATGGTGGCAGATGGCGCCAGTGAAGAAGAAGCACGTTCACGAGTCTTCATGGTAGACCGTTTTGGCCTGTTGACCGACGACATGCCCAACCTGCGGGATTTCCAACACCGCCTGGTTACCAACCGGGAAAAAGTGCAGGGCTGGGGTAATGAAGCCGGAACAATTTCCCTGATGGATGTAGTCAGCCACGCTAAACCCACTGTGTTAATTGGCGTCTCCGGGCAACCCGGGTTATTCAGTGAAGAAATCGTCAAAGAGATGTATCGCCACTGCCCGCATCCCATTATTATGCCGTTGTCTAACCCAACATCACGCGCGGAAGCCAAACCACAGGACTTAATTGCCTGGACTGAAGGTGCAGCACTGGTTGCTACCGGGAGCCCGTTCCCACCGGTATGCTACCAGGATAATATTTACGATATCGCCCAGTGTAACAATGCCTATATTTTCCCGGGCCTGGGGCTGGGCATTCTGGCGGCGAAAGCTCGCCGTGTCACAGATGGTATGTTGCTGGCGGCAAGCCAGACACTGGCAGACCACTCACCGCTGGTACAGACCGAGCGCGGTAAGTTACTGCCTCCGATTGAAGAAATCGAACAGGTTTCCCGGGCAATAGCGCTGTCTGTGGCTAAAGCCGCACAGCAGGATGGTGTTGCGCCACAAATGGATGACAATGCTATTCTTGCCGCTATTGATAAAACATTCTGGAAAGCAGAATACCAGCCTTATAAACACGCGGCATTTTAATTTATTTTTCTTGCCTGTGCATAATGCGCCATTTATTGGCGCATTTTTTATTTCTCACATCTATTCCCACCATCAGCCATTGATAAATAGTCTTCCACCACAAAAACACGCACTGGTTACTTTATTAAATTTAATCAGGCTTTAGTAATTAATGTTAGCCCTTTGCTGTGACTAATGTCACTCACAAGAAAACCCAGTAACTATATATTCAGTTCACCATAACGATTATTCAATCATTACAAAAACAGCGTAATACAACCTTGGCATTCAGTGAGTTACCAGAAAAATCTCAACGAGAGAAAACATCACTGAAGATGATATACAGGTTGTTTTCGCCCAATACTATTACAAGGTAATATCATGCCAACATTACTCTTATCCTCATTATTTCCACTTGTGTTTATTATGGTTCTTGGCTGGCTAAGTGGTAAGCTGGGTTATACCCGTCGTGAAGATGCATCGGTATTGGCGACGGTAGTTATCCGTTTTGCTCTGCCTCTACATTTATTTATGGGGGCACTAAAAACAGACCCGGAGAAAATTCAAAACCTGCCATTCATGGCCGTACTGGTATTTGGTCTGATGGGGTCGTGGTTGCTGGCATTACTTATTTCGCGGTTTGTCTTTCGCCATGATATTAAAACCAGTGCCATTCAGTCACTGGTATGTGCCTTCCCGGATATGGCTTACTTTGGCGCACCGGTACTGGCGGTATTGATTGGCCCGGAAGGTTTTCTGGGGGTTCTGATAGGTAACCTGATAACCAGCGTACTGATGATCCCACTGACCATTATGCTGATTCGCATGGGGGAAAAAGGTAGCGAATCTGAAGCCGTTAGCCTGGGCAGTATGATAGCCGCGAATTTATTTAAAGCAGTTCGCAACCCTATTGTCTGGATCCCGATTCTGGGGGTATTGCTTAGCCTGAGTGGTCTGAAAATCCCGGCACTACTGGAGTCACCAATTGAGATGATGGGGAAAACTGCCGGAGGGATTTCACTGTTTGCTCTGGGGTTACTGTTCTATGGCGAACGCCCTGCTTTCAATATACATACACTCACCAACATCAGTATTAAGAACCTGATCCAGCCTGCATTAATGGTTGCCGCAGGGTTGGCGGTTGGCCTGAGCCACACGTTTATGCAGCAAGTGGTGATTATTGGCGCCACACCTTCCGCGATAGCTGCCGGGATGTTTGCCATACGCAGTGATACTTATGTGGAATCAGCTTCATCGTCCATTTTACTGGGGACAGCTCTGGGCATTGTGACCGAGGGCATCATGATTTACCTGGTTTCATAACCGTATCAGACCCCGAAAAGCACTGTGGCAGCCAAATGGCTGCCACAGTAAATAAAAGGTCATTGCCAGTTAGCTGGCTTTACGCTCATTAGCCTGGCGGTAAGCCACGATATCTTCGATGGTGACAACCGCTAAGTTATGTTTACCAGCGAATTCGATGCAACCCGGCGCACGAGCCATAGTGCCATCGTCGTTGGTCAGTTCACACAGCACACCCATTGGTTTGAACCCGGCCAGCGTAACTAAATCTACCGTCGCTTCAGTGTGGCCACCGCGGGTAAGCACACCACCAGCCTGAGCACGCAACGGGAAAACATGCCCCGGGCGGTTCAAATCACTGGGTTTTGCGCCATCGGCAATTGCGGCACGCACTGTGGTCAGCCTGTCGGCCGCAGAAACACCGGTAGTCACACCGTGAGCAGCTTCAATAGTAACGGTAAACCCGGTACCGAACGCACTGGTGTTATTTTCTACCATCATAGGCAGGTCAAGTTGCTTACGGCGCTCGTCCGTAATGCACAAACACACAATACCGCTACCATGACGAATGGTAAGTGCCATTTGTTCAACCGTCATGTTTTCAGCGGCAAAAATCATGTCACCTTCGTTTTCACGATTTTCGTCATCAAGGACCATTACACCACGGCCCTCACGTAATGCAGTAAGCGCTTGTTCAACGCGTTCAATAGGCGTGCCAAAAGAAGAAAGCAGCGTCTGATTCATGGTAAGAAACCTCATTAAACTTATGGATTACCAGAACCAGGGCAGTCTTAGGAGTGCCAAAAGGCAAATAAATAACGCGAGCGGGCTTTCACCCGACTGGATCGCTATCCTCTCCCATCCGGACTCTAACCGTCGGCCCCGGAATTACACCGAGTCTGCTGACCTCCGCCATGACAGCGGAGCGCTCGCGGGCTTTCAGCAAAGAGCTGATTTACCGCCGGTGGGGAATTTCGCCCCGCCCTGAGAATAAACGCACTTACTATAACGCCAATCCACTAACCCGGCAACGGGCTTAGAAATATTTCTGGTTTATCCCCCCGGACTCAGCGATTACAATAGAAGAATCACCTCACTTTATCGCCGGAAAAGACAATGATTGACCCAAAAAAAATTGAGCAGATAGCCCGTCAGATTCACGAATCAATGCCCAAAGGCATGCGTGATTTTGGTGAAGATGTTGAGAAAAAAATCCGCCAGACCCTGCAGGCACAGCTGACGCGCCTGGACATGGTGAGCCGTGAGGAGTTTGATGTGCAGACCCAGGTTTTACTGCGGACGCGCGAAAAGCTGGCTGTGCTGGAACAGCGCCTCGCCGCACTTGAAAGTGCCCAGAAACAAGAGAGTGACGAGCAGGCATAACCCTGAAAAACCAACGGCTGGTAACATTAACTGACTGCCAACCGTTGGTGGCTCACAGGGCTCTGTTCAGAATCACTGATTCTGAATTTTACGAATAATATTGGTGGTTGAGCAGCCATCTTCAAAGTTGAGCACCAGCACGTCACCGCCATTTGCCCAAACTTCTTTACTCCCGGCAATATCTTCCGGTTTGTAATCGCCGCCTTTTACCAGTAAATCAGGCAGGATGTCAGCTATCAGGCGCTGCGGGGTGTCTTCTTCAAACCCAACGACCCAGTCTACCGCTTCCAGTGCCGCCAGTACAATCATACGTTGTTCCAGCGCATTAACCGGCCGGGTTTCTCCTTTCAGGCGGCGCGTCGAGGCATCGCTATTGACGGCCACAATCAGCCTGTCGCCCAGCTTACGGGCATTTGCCAGATAAGAAACATGGCCGGCATGCAGTATGTCGAACACACCATTCGTCATGACCACTTTTTCGCCCCGCTTACGGGCATCACTCACAGCCTGTTTCAGCGCCGCTTCGCTCATCACGCCAAACCCGGTTTCTGCCCGGCCACGCACCGCGTTTTCCAGTTCAATTGGCGAAACGGTAGATGTACCCAGTTTACCAACAACGACCCCGGCTGCAGCATTAGCGAAGTAACAGGCTTCTTCCAGTGAGTTTCCGGCTGCCAGCGTTGCGGCCAGCACGCCAATTACGGTATCCCCGGCACCTGTGACGTCGTAAACTTCCTGCGCCTGAGTGGGCATATGCAGAGGGGCCTTACCCGGCTGCAATAAGCTCATGCCCTGTTCCGAGCGAGTTACCAGCAAAGCACTCAAATCATAATCAGCAATGAGTTTCAAACCGCACTCAACAATCTGTTCTTCTGTAGCGCATTTACCCACCACAGCTTCAAATTCAGATAAATTTGGCGTCAGCAAGGTTGCCCCACGGTAACGTTCAAAGTCGGTACCTTTCGGGTCGATTAACACGGGGACACCAGCCTGGCGCGCCAGAGCTATCATCTGCTGTACAGAAGCCAGTGCCCCTTTGGCGTAGTCAGACAGCACAATCGCGCCCATTTCAGGCAAAGCCTGCTGGATACGTTCATGCAACGGTGCCGGGTCAACGCCTTCGAAACCTTCTTCAAAATCCAGGCGAATCAACTGCTGATTACGTGACAATACACGTAATTTGGTGATTGTCGGGTGGGTAGGCACGGAAACGAAATCACATTTAACATGCACATCCGCCAAAGACTGGCTCAGCGCCCGTGCAGCGTCATCAATCCCCGTCAGGCCAACCAGGCGTGAGCTGGAACCCAGAGAAGCAATGTTCATCGCAACGTTGGCTGCACCACCGGGGCGTTCTTCGATGGTGTCCACTTTTACCACCGGAACAGGCGCTTCAGGGGAAATTCGGCTGGTAGGGCCATACCAGTAGCGGTCCAGCATGACATCACCTACCACCAGGACGCCAGCACGGTTGTATTCGGGCAGCGTTACTTTCATTCCTTATTCTCCAGCAGAGATAGCAAATTTGCGCGCGATAATACCACAACTGATATTAATCGCACTGTTCAGGCCTGTTCCAGCCAGGTATTCCAACTGGCTGTAACTTGTTGGCGTTGTGCTGCAAAAGCATCCGGCTCCACATGCCCGGGCTGTGCCTGTAAGGCCAAATGGTGCAGGGCATCGCGTAACGTCACATAAGCGGATGTGAGCGCGTGCGCTTCATCTTCAGGCATAATGCCATGCTGAGCTAACAACGCCAGAATGCGCACATTATCAGACCAGCGGGTCAGGCCAGGGACTTTTGCTGCATCGCGCAATACCAGGTACTGCGTGATAAATTCGATGTCAGTAATGCCGCCCTGGTCAGCTTTGATGTCAAACCGGCCACGGTGTTTGTTGCCAAGATGCGTGCGCATTTTCTCACGCATCTCACGCACTTCAGTACGCAACTGGTCTTCATTACGCTCAGTACACAAAATCTTTTGGCGAATGGCGTTAAACCGGGTGTGGATTTGGCTATCGCCATATACCACTCTGGCACGCACCAGCGCCTGGTGCTCCCATGTCCAGGCTTCATTACGTTGGTAGTCTTCAAAAGCGCTGTCAGTGGTGACCAGCATCCCGGCTTCACCTGCCGGGCGCAGGCGCGCATCCACTTCATACAAAATACCGGAAGAAGTCCGCGTACTGAACAAATGCATAATGCGCTGGGCCAGGCGCAGATAAAACTGGCGGCCATCAATTTCCTTTTCACCATCCGTAACCGCATCGGCCGGGCAGTCGTGCAGGAACACCAGATCCAGGTCTGAACTGTAACCCAGTTCCCATCCGCCCAACTTGCCGTAACCGACTACGGCAAACCCGTACCCTTCGCGGCCAGCTAAATGCCCCGGTCTGCCAAAACGTGCCACCATTTGTGCCCACGCGCGCTGCACAACCGCATCAATGATTGCTTCGGCAAGCCAGGTTAAGTGATCACTCACTTTCATCACAGGCAAAGTCCCGGCGATATCGGCCGCGGCGATGCGTAACAGCTGCGTTTGTTTAAACTGGCGCAGTGCTTCCAGTTGCTGTTCTTCGTCGTCTTCAGGAACACGCAACAAATACTGGCGCAGCTCATCCCGGTAGGCATCTGGTGCTGTAGGTTGGTAAAGCGTGGAAGGGTCGAGCAGCTCATCAAGCAACAAAGGGTATTGTGCCAGTTGTTCCGCAACCATTGGCGAAGCGGCACATAAGCGCACCAGGTGCTGCAATGCGCCCGGGAACTCGCTGAGCAGTTCCAGGTAGGTGGTTCGGGTAAGGATGCCCGTGAGCAGAGGCACCATGCGCGAAAACGGGACTGGCGCATCATCACGGCTACAAACAGCCTGCAACAAATGCGGCATTAACTGATCAAGCACCTGCCGACCTCGCGGGCCAATGGTCCGCCGGTTGGTATCGTTACGAAAGTCAGTAATCAGGCGCAGAACTTGCTGGCGATCAGTATCCGCAAGGTGAGCCAACACTTCCGGGGTATCCTGGACATCCAGCGTGTCGTGCCATAATTCGCTCCAGCCATCATCCACCGCATGCTGCGCTTCCGCGCTCTCTTCATCGCCAATCAGCGCATTGAAAATCGTGCGTACCGCCAGCATATGGTGCTGCAATGTTGCTTCAAGCGCGGCCCAGTCGGGGGCGTTCATCGCCCAGGCAAGGCGTGCGCGATTCAGTTCATCGCCCGGCAATGTTTGGGTTTGTTCATCATGAATACTTTGCAGTAAATTTTCCAGCCGGCGCAGCCACAAGTACGCCTCACGCAACGCAACGACATCGCTGGCAGGCAGCAAATTCAGTTCGTTGATAACATCCAACGTTTGCAGTAATGAGCGTGACTGCAAAGCGGGTTCACGCCCGCCACGAATAAGCTGAAACACCTGAACAATAAACTCGGCTTCGCGAATCCCTCCGGCACCAAGCTTAATATTATCTTTCAGCCCTCTCCGCCGTACTTCCCGGGCAATCATACTTTTCATCGTACGCAGTGACTGAATCACGCTGAAATCAATGTAGCGGCGAAAAACAAACGGCCTCAGCATTGCGTGTAGCTCTTTGCTCCAGGTGCTGTCCTGCGGGCCAAGCATTTTCGCCTTCACCATGGCATAACGTTCCCAGTCGCGCCCCTGTTCCTGGTAATAATCTTCAAGGGCCGCAAAGCTCATTACCAGTGGCCCGCTCTCGCCAAAAGGACGCAGGCGCATATCAACCCGGTAGACAAAGCCATCCTGTGTCGGCTGGTCCAGCACCTTTATCAAACGCTGCCCCATGCGCGTAAAAAACTGCGCATTATCCAGCTCCCTGCGCCCACCTTGTGTTACGCCGCTTTCCGGCCAGGCAAAAATAAGGTCGATATCCGAAGAAAAGTTAAGCTCCCCGCCGCCCAGTTTCCCCATACCCAGGATAAACAATGACTGAGGAACACCTTCTTTATTGGAAGGCGTTCCCCATTCCCGGCAGCATGCCTGGTACACCCAGTCGCGGGCAGCAACAATTAACGCTTCAGCCAGTGCACTTAATTGCACCAGTGTTTGTTCTGTGCTGCTGCTCTCTGTCACCTGCCCCCACGCAATGCGGACCATTTCCCGGCGGCGGAAAATACGCAATGCGCGCATCAGTTCTGCTTCGCTCTCAATACTGCCCAACAAGCTCTCCAGCGCTGAAGCATAGTTTTGCCATTCGTCAGGGCCAGGCTCGGCAGCCTGCAACTCTTCCAGCCATTGCGGCCAGGCCTGCACGCTGTCGCACACAAAGTCACTGAACGCCAGAACACTTTGTGCCTGCTGAGACAGCGCCTGGGATGCAAAGGACTCTGGCAGGCACGCCAGACGCGCCTGCCAGTGTTGCTGTAAAACAGGAGAGAGAGGAATCATCACCATTTTCCCTTAATTAGTGTTTTCCTGATTGACCACTGTGCAACCAGAAGGGGGCCTGAGCCAGTGCCTCATGGCGGAAGTGGTCTGCTTCATGGCGGCTCCCCAGGCTGATAGCCAGGCAAAGCTCCTGCCAGTTTTCCAGCCAGTGGCTGGCCTGAGTTTGATCATAAAAACCAGACAACAGGCGTAAAATATGGACTTCACGGCTCAGACGCGGTAGCTGGTCCCGCAGGCTGTCGCCTGTTACATGGGTAAATGCACGCTTCAGTTCCGCACTGTGGCGCGACAAATTAATATCGGCAAAACGCTTAAACCCTTCGTTAAGGCTACGCAGCGCTTTATCGTCCAAAAATGGACGCCAGCCCCGGGTCACCAGCCATTGGGTTAACGCCAGTTTAGTTTGCGTAAAGCGTGTTTCCCACACCACGCTTTCTGCTGAGACATCCAGCGCCAGGTCACTTTCAGCATTGGTCAACATATCACGTAAGTGAGTGCTTGCTTTCCTGGGAATAATGCCACCAAACAGCACCAGCGCTGCACGAATCAGCCCAATACTTTCAATAATTTCGTTCTTCGCTTTCTGGTCGCCACGCACCCACAACTCTTCATGGTAGAGCCAATGGTTTAGCGCGATATCCAGCGCGCACTCCAAACCGGCTTCCACACTGGATTTCAACGGGAGCTGCATAATGGGTAACGCCTGATGAGTACGCTCAGGATTGCCCTTCGCCAGGTGGTAACCCCGGGCAGCCTTACTGAGCAGCCCCTGGCGAACGCCCGGGTGGGAGGACAAAACCCCGGCAAGGCTCAGGACATCTTCCGTATTGCCTTTAATCAGTTCCAGTTCAAGTTCATGAATGACTTCGCTGAACTCACCCGCTTTCACTTCGCCCTGGTCAAAAGCTATTTCTACTTCGCTTTCACCGTGAGTAACCACCCACTTTTCCCGCAAAAAATCGGTACTGAACAGCGGGTGCAGCGCTTTTTCCAGCTCTGCTACATCACAACCTTGTGGCCAAATCTCTGCCGGAAACTTTTCCAGTGCTAAAACAGGCGCATCCAGAGCAACGTTATATTCAGGGCGCTGATGCAACCCACCGACAACATGCCCGGCCGTTTTAATCGTCATTTCATACCGGCCATCCACACCACGGATACGCAAGCCGGCATCATGGCGCCGCAAGTAGTTATCCTGCGTTTCATAATAGATATTGCTTAGTTTCCGTGGCTCACTGTGCTGGCCGGGAAGCGTATTAAGAAAAGTGCATAACGCATCACGGCTTTGCGGTTGAACAATGAACTTTAATTCGATTTCTTGTGCCATAGTCTCTGCTTACTGTCGTTCCCCAGGTTGGGAAGTGAACTAAAAAAACATTTAACTGTCAGTATACTCTAAATAATTCGGGTTTCAGGGCTGCAAAATAACCCTACGGCCAGAAACACAGCCAACACAGCAACTGTTGGTGAAACCCGAAGAATGGAAGTGACACCCAATGACGCTAAGGGTAGCTGGCTTCGGCGCGACCTGACTTTTTGGTGGTGAAAATCACATCAGGAAGATTCCCATTCAGGTTTAGTTTTTGCGTCGTCAGACTGTTGCCATTACTATCTTTCTACCATTTATGACAATAATGACTTACTAATGCAGAAATTACGCCTGATTTGTCTCTCTTTATTTGCTTTAAGCGTTTCCGCTACAGCTGTCGCGGATGAAACACGTTATGTTTCCGATGATCTCACCACCTGGCTGCGTAGCGGGCCGGGTGACAACTACCGTCTGGTCGGCACCCTTTCTGCGGGCGAAGCTGTTACTCTGCTGCAAACCAATGAAAACACAAATTATGGCCAGGTTCGTGACAAAGACGGGCGAACAGCCTGGATACCGCTGAAAGAACTGAATACTGACCCCAGCATGCGTACTCGCGTGCCTGCACTTGAATCTCAGGTAAAAACCCTGACGGATAAGCTCAACAACATTGATGCCACCTGGAACCAGCGCACGGCAGATATGCAGAAAAAAGTGGCCGCAAGTGATGGCATCATCAATGGCCTGAAAAGCGAAAACCAGAAGCTGAAGAATGAGCTGGTTGTTGCCCAGAAAAAGGTCAACATGGCTAATCTGCAACTGGATGACAAGCAGCGTACCATCATCATGCAATGGTTTATGTATGGCGGCGGCGTTGCAGGTATTGGTTTGTTACTGGGCCTGATCCTGCCCCATATTATTCCTGGTCGCCGCCGTAAAGACCGGTGGATGAACTAACCCCGGTTGTGAAAATGCCCATGTTCTGCCACCCCGGTAAACTGGGCGTTCTCTTCTTGTTCTTGCTCCATTATGGTTACACTTAACGTATGATATTGGGCAAAGTGACCATAAATGAGGTAGCGGGTGAAGATTTTTCTGGTGGGTGGTGCAGTACGGGATACGTTGTTAGGCCTGCCGGTAAAAGACCGGGACTGGGTTGTTGTGGGCGCCACGCCAGCAGAAATGCTGGGTCAAGGCTTCCAACAGGTGGGCCGTGACTTTCCTGTATTTTTGCACCCAGATACCCACGAAGAATATGCGCTTGCCCGCACAGAGAGAAAAAGTGGCCACGGCTACACTGGTTTTATCTGCCATGCTGAACCAGACGTCACACTTGAGCAGGATCTGCTGCGCCGTGACCTGACTATCAACGCCATTGCCCAAAGCGAAGAAGGGGCGTTTATTGACCCCTGGAACGGGCAAAAAGATATTGCTCAGCGTGTGTTACGCCACATCTCCCCCGCTTTTTGTGAAGACCCGTTACGCGTGTTACGGGTGGCGCGCTTCGCTGCCCGTTATGCCCATTTGGGCTTTCGTATCGCGCCGGAAACCCTGGCGCTTATGCAACAGATGGCTCAGGCTGGTGAGCTGTCTCACCTGACACCTGAGCGGGTCTGGAAAGAAACGGAATCAGCACTGTTAACACGCAACCCACAGGTCTTTTTCCAGGTACTGCGCGACTGCGGCGCACTGAGCGTGCTGTTCCCGGAAGTGGACGCCCTGTTCGGCGTTCCGGCCCCTGCGAAATGGCACCCCGAAATCGATACCGGCATTCACACATTAATGACGCTGACCATTGCGGCCCAGCTCAGCCCGGCACTGGATGTACGCTTTGCCACACTGTGCCACGACTTAGGCAAAGGCCTGACTCCACCTGAACTGTGGCCGCGTCATCATGGGCATGGCCCTGCCGGGGTGAAACTGGTGGCCCGGTTATGTGAGCGCTATAAAGTGCCGGTTGCCATCCGTGACCTGGCCAAACTGGTTGCGGAGTTCCACGACCTGATTCACACCATACAAATACTGCAGCCAAAAACGCTGGTGAAGTTGTTTGATAACCTGGATGCCTGGCGTAAGCCGGAACGTGTTGAGCAACTGGCCTTAACCAGTGAAGCCGATGCCCGTGGGCGAACCGGTTTTGAATCCAGCGATTATCCGCAGGGCCGGTTGTTACGTGCCGCCTGGCAGGTTGCCCGTTCAGTAGACAGTAAAGCGGTGGTGGCGGCGGGTTTTCAGGGCGCAAGCATTAGGGAAGAGCTGACACGCCGCCGTATACAGGCGGTTGCAGACTGGAAGCAGGAGCACTGCCCTCAACCCGAAAGTTAAGGGCAGCAGGGATTAATGCACAAAGACCAGGTAAACGGCTGCTGCAACGATAAACCGGTAAATGGCGAATGGAATAAACGAAATTCGTTTAATTAATTCCAAAAAGGTTTTAATGGCGATTAACGCAACGACAAACGCCATCACAAACCCGACCGCGAACATCGGCGCATCAGCCATACTCAGAAAGCCAATGCTTTTATAGAGATCCAGCGCAGTTGCGCCAATCATCATTGGCACGGCCAGCAGAAACGAAAACTCAGAGGCGGCATAGCGGCTTACGCCCATTAACATCCCACCTGAAATCGTTGAGCCCGAACGGGAAAAACCCGGCCATAACGCAAGGCACTGGAAGCAGCCAATCACAAATGCCTGGCGGATTGTCATGTCATCCACCCCTTCAGCACGCGGTTTTTTCGGCTTCAGGCACTCGGCGGCAATCAGTAAGAAGCCACCCACAATGAGCGCGTACATTACTGTCACCGGGTTAAACAGTGTCTTGATAAAATCATGAAAAACCAGCCCGAGAACAACCGCAGGCACCATGCCAGCAATAATGTGCAACAGAGTGAGTTTCCCGGTGCCCGAGCCTTCATGTGGTACAGAGCCAAAATGAATACCAATCAGACCAAACAACCGCCGCCAGAACATCACGACCACAGCGAGAATAGACCCCAACTGAATAACAACTTCGAAGGTATCGGCTTTTTCACCTTCAAACCCCAGTAAATGGCCGACAATTATCAGATGGCCTGTGCTGGATACCGGGAGGAACTCAGTCAAACCCTCGACCACCCCTAAAATGCCCGCAACACCAAGCGAATGCAGATCGCTCATGACAACGTTACCCCTAAAAAAAGATATAAAAAAACGGCAGATACTCGCACTGCCGCAAATGATTATCTGTAAGACCAGCTTAACCGGAAATAATTTAGTTTAGATTAAGTTATTCGCTTTTCAGACTTTGCTTACGTTCAATTATTACGCCAACATTAGTTGCTTCAGCCACGGCTCCCGGCTTGCTGACTTTCAGGCGCAGCCAGGGGATGGGAAACCGCGCCAACAGCAAACTGGCAACTTCTTCTGCCACGCGCTCTACCAGTGCAAAACGCCCGCCAGAGACATGGGCTAATATTGCTTCGCTCACATCGGCATAGCTCAGGCAATCATTCACATCATCGCTTTGCGCTGCTTTTTGGTTGTCCCAGCCCATTTCGATATCGAACACCAGTTTTTGCTTAATGGTCTGTTCCCAGTCGTAAACACCGATTGTGGTGATTACCGAAAGTTGCTCTATAAATACAATATCCATCACGTCCCGCCGCTTTTTAGCCCAGCCGGATACCACTTCCGGCGAAATATGCGTATTATCCACTGATGCAGAGAATAAAACGACATTTTCAAAACGGAACAGCGTTATGAGTGCAATCGCGCCCGGAATAGTGCTCCTCGCGTACCTTTGTGGCTCGATATCCAGCGCCATTCTTGTCTGTCGGCTTATCGGCCTTCCCGACCCGCGTGTCCAGGGCTCCGGCAACCCCGGGGCAACCAATGTATTGCGTATCGGTGGGAAAGGCGCCGCCGCGGCCGTGCTGGTTTTTGACGTTCTGAAAGGCATGCTGCCTGTCTGGGGTGCATGGGCATTAGGCGTCAGCCCGATGTGGCTTGGTTTTATCGCCATTGCCGCCTGTATTGGGCATATCTGGCCTGTTTTTTTCGGGTTTCGTGGTGGTAAAGGCGTTGCAACAGCTTTTGGTGCCATCGCGCCTATTGGCTGGGATCTGACGGGTGTTATGGCAGGAACCTGGCTACTTTCCGTGCTGCTGAGCGGTTATTCTTCGCTGGGCGCTATTATCAGTGCCCTGATTGCACCTTTCTATGTTTGGTGGTTCAAACCCCAGTTCACCTTCCCCGTCGCCATGCTTTCATGCCTGATTCTGCTGCGCCATCACGATAATATTCAGCGGTTATGGCGCGGTCAGGAAACCAAAATTTGGGAAAAACTGCGGCGTAAAAAGAAGAGTGAAAGCAAAGAATAGTGCCGTGGCTCAGCACGGCACAGAATAAACACGGGCAAGCAAAAGCAGTTATTGCGCTGCCGGTAGTTCAGCCAGCGGCCAGCGCGGGCGTACACGAACGCCTAAATCAGACACCCCACCCGCTTTAAAGCGCACCATGCCCGCATAGGCAATCATCGCGCCATTATCGGTACAAAATTCCGGGCGGGCGTAAAAAACTTCACCGCCACGTTTTTCCATTACCTGCGCCAGTTTCGCGCGCAATGCCCGGTTAGCACTGACCCCACCCGCCATCACCAGGCGGCGGAACCCGGTTTGCTCCAGTGCACGCTTGCATTTGATTGCCAGCGTATCAACCACAGCATCTTCAAAAGCTCTGGCAATGTCGGCACGAGTCTGGTCGTCGTCGCTGTTGCTCCGAATGGTATTCGCCGCAAAAGTTTTCAGGCCGGAGAAGCTGAAATCCAGCCCGGGCCGGTCTGTCATTGGACGCGGAAAAACAAACCGCCCTTCCTGCCCTTGCTGCGCCATACGCGAAAGTAATGGCCCGCCCGGGTAATCCAGGCCAAGCAGTTTCGCGGTTTTATCAAACGCTTCACCGGCGGCATCATCAATGGATTCACCTAATAATGCATATTCGCCAATACCCGTCACACTAATCAGTTGGGTATGACCACCGGACACCAGTAATGCAACAAAAGGGAAATCAGGTGGGTTATCTTCCAGCATCGGGGCTAACAAGTGCCCTTCCATATGATGAACAGGCACAGCAGGAACATTCCAGGCAAATGCCAGCGAACGGCCAACGGTTGCACCAACTAATAATGCACCGACCAGACCAGGCCCTGCCGTATACGCAACGGCGTCAATATCCTTCGCAGATAACCCGGAAGATGCCAGCGCAGCCTGAATAAGAGGCACAGTTTTACGGACATGATCCCGTGATGCCAGTTCAGGCACCACGCCACCGTAGTCGGCATGTAATTTAACCTGGCTGTATAACTCGTTGGCTAACAACCCTTTTTCATCATCATAGATGGCTATTCCTGTTTCATCACAGGATGTTTCGATACCCAGTACACGCATACTTCACCCTCTTTTGTCAGCGCGAAGTGTATGCCCAGATGCGCGGCTTGTAAAACTTTGCTCATCCTGGCGCATCGTAGTGTATAATGCCGGACTTTTGGAAAGGCCTGACAGAAAAGCCCTCTTCAGCTTGCAGCAGGTGCTTTACAAAGCAGCAATAGTTGAAGTAAAATTCCGCACCATTTTGAAATATGCTGGCGTTGATGCCAGTGGCAAACCGATTTAGTAAAGGTGAGAGGCACATGCCGGTAATTAAAGTACGTGAAAACGAGCCGTTCGACGTAGCACTGCGTCGCTTCAAACGTTCCTGTGAAAAAGCGGGTGTTCTGGCGGAAGTTCGTCGTCGTGAATTCTATGAAAAACCGACTACTGAACGTAAACGCGCTAAAGCTTCTGCGGTAAAACGTCACGCGAAGAAACTGGCTCGCGAAAACGCACGCCGTACTCGTCTGTACTAATTGTTGGTTGCGGGCTATCCGCAATACAACAGTCACACAGACTGAGTTTTAGTTGTAAAGGCCGTGCTTCCGAAAGGAATGCGCGGCTTATTCTCGTTTAAGAGCTGAAAAACCGGGGCCTATGGCTGGACGTATCCCACGCGTTTTTATCAATGACTTGCTGGCTCGCACCGACATCATCGATTTGATCGATGCGCGTGTGAAGCTGAAAAAGCAAGGCAAGAATTACCACGCGTGTTGCCCATTCCATAATGAAAAAACCCCTTCTTTCACGGTGAATGGCGAGAAGCAGTTTTATCACTGTTTTGGGTGTGGCGCTCATGGTAATGCCATCGACTTTTTAATGAATTACGACAAGCTTGAGTTTGTCGAAACCGTTGAAGAGCTCGCTGCCATGCACAATCTGGAAGTTCCCTACGAAGCCGGTAACGGCCCGGGGCAGATTGAACGCCATCAGCGGCAAAACCTGTACCAGCTGCTCGATGGGCTGAATGCATTTTACCAACAATCTCTGACTCAACCTGTTGCTGAAAACGCGCGCCAGTATCTGGAAAAACGCGGTCTCAGCCAGGAAGTTATTGCACATTTCGCCATCGGTTATGCACCGGCTGGTTGGGATAATGTGCTTAAACGTTTTGGTCAGCATGCCGAAAATAAACAGGCGCTGATTGATGCCGGGATGCTGGTAACCAACGATAACGGGCGCAGTTATGACCGTTTCCGGGAACGCGTTATGTTCCCTATCCGGGATAAACGCGGCAGAGTCATTGGCTTTGGCGGTCGCGTGTTGGGTGACGGGCTTCCCAAATACCTCAACTCACCGGAAACCGATATTTTCCATAAAGGCCGCCAGCTATATGGCCTTTATGAAGCACAGCAAAGCCAGCCTTCTCCTGCACGGTTATTAGTGGTTGAAGGTTATATGGACGTAGTGGCGCTGGCGCAGTATGGCATTAACTATGCTGTTGCCTCGCTGGGTACGTCGACAACAGCAGATCATATTCAACTGCTGTTCCGGGCAACGAACACCGTGGTTTGTTGTTATGACGGCGACCGGGCAGGTCGTGACGCGGCGTGGCGAGCTCTGGAAACAGCGCTGCCTTTCATGACTGACGGTCGTCAGCTACGCTTTATGTTTCTGCCCGATGGCGAAGACCCGGACACACTGGTTCGCAAAGAAGGCAAAGCCGCCTTTGAAACCCGGATTGAGCAGGCTCAGCCGCTCTCTGCGTTTCTGTTTAACAGTTTGCTGCCACAGGTAGACCTGAGTTCACCCGATGGGCGGGCACAGTTAAGTACACTGGCTTTGCCATTAATCAGCCAGGTACCCGGCGAAACGTTACGCATTTTTTTGCGCCAGGAGTTGGGTAACAAACTCGGTATTCTGGACGAAACACAACTGGAACGGTTGATGCCGCGCCAGGCGGAAACACCAGTAAATCCGCAGCCAGCCGGGCTAAAACGGACAACCATGCGTATACTGATAGGGTTGTTGATACAAAACCCGCAGCTTGCACCGCTGGTTCCTTCGTTGGCAGGGCTTGAGCAGGCAAAATTGCCAGGATTAGGGTTGTTCTCTGAGTTGGTTGCAGCCTGTCTGGCGCAACCTGGGTTGAACACCGGGCAGTTACTTGAGCTTTATCGTGGAAGAAAAGAAGCCCCGACCCTTGAAAAACTGGCAACCTGGGACGATATAGCAGATAAGGACATTGCAGAACAAACCTTCACCGATGCGCTCAGCCACATGTTTGATACAGTGCTGGAGCTCAGGCTCACCGAGCTTATTGCACGGTCAAGGACTGAAGGCTTAAACGCTGCGGAGCGTGAAGAAGTTCGCGTGATTACCGAAGCGTTAAAACGCGCAAAGAAATAGGCGCGTGGCACTACAGAATTAACATGCTTTGTGTTGTGAGGGAAGTGAAAACACACCTGCGGCGCGAAGTATGACGAGAAAGAATTTAAGCGGCTTAACTGCCGAATATACCTCGGGAAGACCCCGAATGCCGCAAAGACGGGCAGCGGCCAGAAAATAAACCAGCCCGCCGTACCTGAGATTTTTCAGGGTGCAGCATGACAGTGATGGCGTGGCCCGGGCGGAAAGAAACCGCCGGGTAAACACAGACCAGGTCATACAACGCCGCAGTTTGAAAGAAACGGGTATACGTTATTGTTGGCAGTTTCGCCGACCAACACCAACTCTCATGACTTAAGTGTGGATACCGTCTTATGGAGCAAAACCCGCAGTCACAGCTCAAGCTTCTTGTCACTCGTGGTAAGGAGCAAGGCTACCTGACCTATGCCGAGGTCAATGACCATCTGCCGGAGGATATCGTCGACTCCGACCAGATCGAAGACATCATCCAAATGATCAACGACATGGGCATCCAGGTGATGGAACATGCGCCGGATGCCGATGATCTGTTGCTGGCTGAAAACACGAATGACACAGACGAAGATGCAGCTGAAGCAGCCGCACAAGTGCTTTCAAGTGTTGAATCTGAAATTGGCCGCACCACCGATCCCGTACGTATGTACATGCGTGAAATGGGTACCGTTGAACTGCTGACCCGCGAAGGCGAAATCGACATCGCCAAACGCATTGAAGATGGGATCAACCAGGTACAGTGCTCTGTTGCTGAATACCCGGAAGCTATCACCTACCTGTTAGAACAGTATGATCGTGTTGAAGCAGAAGAAGCTCGTCTGTCCGACTTGATCACGGGCTTTGTTGACCCGAACGCAGAAGAAGATCTTGCCCCGACCGCCACTCACGTTGGTTCTGAATTGTCCCAGGAAGATATGGACGATGACGACGACGAAGATGAAGACGAAGACGACGACAGCGACGACGATAACAGTATCGACCCGGAACTGGCGCGCGAGAAATTTGCTGAACTGCGTGATCAATACATTGTTACTCGTGACACCATCAAACTGAAAGGCCGTAGCCACGCGACTGCACAGGAAGAAATCCTGAAACTGTCTGAAGTATTCAAACAGTTCCGCCTGGTGCCAAAACAGTTTGATTACCTGGTAAACAACATGCGTACCATGATGGACCGTGTTCGTACCCAGGAACGTCTGATCATGAAACTGTGTGTTGAACAGTGCAAAATGCCGAAGAAAAACTTCATCACACTGTTTACCGGCAACGAAACCAGCGAAACCTGGTTCAACGCGGCTATCGCGATGAACAAACCCTGGTCTGAAAAACTGAACGAAGTGACAGAAGACGTTCAGCGTTGCCTGCAAAAACTGCGTCAGATTGAAGAAGAAACCGGCCTGACCATTGAGCAGGTTAAAGACATCAACCGTCGTATGTCGATTGGTGAAGCGAAAGCTCGCCGCGCCAAAAAAGAAATGGTTGAAGCAAACTTGCGTCTGGTTATTTCTATCGCCAAGAAATACACCAACCGTGGTCTGCAGTTCCTCGACCTGATTCAGGAAGGTAACATCGGCCTGATGAAAGCAGTAGATAAGTTCGAATACCGCCGTGGTTACAAGTTCTCAACTTATGCCACCTGGTGGATTCGTCAGGCTATCACGCGTTCTATCGCTGACCAGGCGCGTACCATCCGTATTCCGGTACATATGATTGAGACCATCAACAAACTCAACCGTATTTCACGCCAGATGCTGCAAGAAATGGGCCGTGAACCAACGCCGGAAGAACTGGCTGAGCGCATGCTGATGCCAGAAGATAAAATCCGTAAGGTGCTGAAAATCGCCAAAGAGCCTATCTCCATGGAAACACCAATTGGTGATGATGAAGATTCGCATCTGGGTGATTTCATCGAGGATACCACCCTCGAACTGCCGCTGGATTCCGCAACAACGGAAAGCCTGCGTGCCGCAACCCACGATGTTCTCGCCGGCCTGACAGCCCGTGAAGCAAAAGTCCTGCGTATGCGCTTTGGTATTGATATGAATACTGACCATACTCTGGAAGAAGTGGGCAAACAGTTTGACGTAACCCGTGAACGTATTCGTCAGATTGAAGCGAAAGCACTGCGTAAACTGCGCCATCCGAGCCGTTCGGAAGTATTGCGCAGCTTCCTGGACGATTAATATTTTAATCCTCCAACGTGAAAAGGCCCTTTATGGGCCTTTTTTATTTTGTAGGGTAATCGCCCGCAGCACGGAAAACATACACGAAAACCTGCCTCATTCCTTCAACACCTCGTCTTTTATACCGTTCGCTAAACAAACCCGCATAACCAAGGCCTGACATACACTTTTCGTGTGGGAAAACGATTGCGCACACATAGTGCAATGCACCATAATCACGCCTCATTCTGGTTCGGAATAGTCTTAGCCAGTGATGCAACGAAGAAGGTAAACGATTGCGTCCAGGCATGGCATAGCAATTGCTATGTGAATTCAGGGAAAGGAGTTGGTATACAAGGCGCTGGCGAAAAATCGTCAAATTGATAGCCGAGCATGCAGCTGTCAGCCTTTTCCCGAAACAATAACGCGCATGCAACCCATTATTGGCAAGAGAACGCACGTCAGTGACGTCTCCCCATCACGAGAGATGATGATGTTAGAAAAACTATTCAAGCTAAAAGCGCACAATACAACGGTTCGCACCGAAGTTATCGCGGGTATCACTACCTTCCTGGCAATGGCCTATATTCTGTTTGTTAACCCCAGCATCCTTGGTGCCACCGGCATGGATAAAGGTGCGGTGTTTGTTGCCACCTGTCTGGCTGCGGCAATTGGCTGTGTGCTGATGGGCCTTATCGCCAACTACCCAATTGCTCTGGCACCGGGTATGGGGCTGAACGCCTTCTTTACTTATACCGTGGTGTTGCACATGGGCTACACCTGGCAAATCGCGCTGGGTGCGGTATTTCTTTCAGCCTGTATCTTCTTTGCGCTGTCGATATTCAAAATCCGTGAGTGGATTATCAACAGTATTCCGTTAGCTTTACGTTCCGGGATAGCCGCAGGTATTGGGTTATTCCTGGCGTTGATCGCACTGGAAGGTGCCGGGATTGTGGTTGATAACCCGGCGACACTGGTTGGCCTGGGCGACCTGACCAAACCGGGTCCGTTGTTGGCTCTGTTGGGCTTTATCATCATTGTGGTACTGGAAGCCCGCCGCGTAACAGGTGCCGTACTGATTGGTATTCTGATTGTTACCTTCCTGTCTATGGGTATTGGCCTGACACCGTTCGGTGGTGTGTTCTCTGCTCCGCCGTCAATCGCTCCAACCTTCCTGCAACTGGATATTTCCGGTGCATTTAATGTGGGCCTGGTAAGCGTTATTTTTGCCTTCCTGTTTGTCGATGTATTTGATAACACCGGCACACTGCTGGGTGTAACCAAACGCGCAGGTCTTGCCGATGAAGACGGTAACCTGCCGAAGATGGGCCGCGCACTGATTGCCGACAGCGCCGCTGCACTGTTTGGTTCACTGTTGGGTACATCCACCACTACCAGTTATGTGGAATCTGCTGCAGGTGTGAGCGCCGGTGGCCGCACTGGCCTGACAGCAATTGTGGTTGCAGTTCTGTTCCTGCTGAGCCTGTTCTTCTCACCACTGGCTGGCAGCGTACCGGTTTATGCTACTGCACCGGCACTGCTGTTCGTTGCTGTGTTGATGACCTCTGGCCTGGCAGAAATTGACTGGAAAGATGTCACCACTGCTGCGCCGGTTACCGTAACCGCGCTGACCATGCCGCTGACTTATTCCATCGCTAACGGTATCGCTTTCGGGTTTATCACCTGGACTGTGGTGAAACTGCTGAGCGGCCGTACTAAAGAAGTGAATGCTGCACTGATTATCATGTCCATCCTGTTTGTTATCAAACTGGGCTGGCTGAGTGCCTGATTAATGTTCTGATTAGCGTTTATGGGCTACTACCTTTGGGTAGTGGCCCTTAAACCGCCATGCTGCTATATGCCATAGTAAGTGACCTTAACGGCCCGACTTCACCTTCTCCCCTATAATGGCCCTGAAGCCCATACAGATACTCTCAGCGCGTTTAATAATCCAGTGCACCCGCAACCAGGCTACTGACAAGCGGGCATTCCCAATTCTTGTTGATTTTCTAACGGGTTAACACTGCTTATAAAATCAGCATACGCATTATAATGGCTGGATTGAGCCAGTCAGTTCCATTATAATCGTCCGCCACGGCCCCTTAGCTCAGTGGTTAGAGCAGGCGACTCATAATCGCTTGGTCCCCCGTTCAAGCCGGGGAGGGGCCACCAGATTTTAGCTGTTAATACAGACACTTAAGCCACCCAATGCGGTGGCTTTTTTGTTTATGCGTTTCAGAGTGTCGCAAAAGTGTCGCAGCATTTTCACTGCCAATCACTTCTTTTCAGCTCATACGCTTTTTGCAACATCCAGTTGCTTCACACTCTCAAAGCATTGTCTGTACACGCAAACCAACCCCATAACGTTACCCGGGTTAACCCAAAGCCCCTTACTCCCCGGCAATACCGGCAATAAATAACAGTGCTTTACACTCGCACAAACAAAAACCAAATTCAGACAAAACCTATATCCATCTGTAAAAGCGAAAGGTGAAATACCCTTTTCCCGATATAAGTGAACCGGTTACCGCTACCACCCACTGGCGCAAACCTGGCTGGTTTACTACAGCCAAAGCAGTTCTCCTGTTGTTATGCAACGCGCCAGGGGAAATGTTATTCATCTTATTAGATACAGTGTTTAACCCTGTGAAGCAAAAGGACCCTGCGAGATGCCCGACTTTTCACGTTGTCGCTTTACCGAAGGCAGTGTGGCGTTACCTGAAGGCTACCGCGACCGCACCGTGAATGTGCTGCTGGCGGGGGATGATGCCTCCCCTTCTTTGAATATCTCCCGCGATGCCCTGCAGGAAAATGAATTACTGGCCGATTATGTGACACGCCAGCTGGATACACTTTCCACCGGGCTGAAAGGCTGGGTACTGAAAAGCCGGGAACCCGTGGCACTCGGCCAGGATGCACTGCCAGGAGAATGTGTGCTGGCAAGTTACCTGCGCGATGGCCGCCGTATCTGGCAACGCCAGGCTGTATTTGCATTACAGGGTGGACACGTTCTGGTATTCACCCTCGCCATGACCCGCAAATTATCACCAGAGGATGAGGCCCTGCTCACGCAGGTGCTGGAAAGCTACCAGCCCGCCGCCGACGTAACCACACAGCCATAAAAGGGATTTTTTCATGAGTGAAGCTGCACGCCTCGGAGACCCCATCGGGCATTCACATGCCCTGGCCGGTATGATTGCCGGCACCCTGGTGGGTGGGCTGATTGCTGCCGCAGGCGGTATCGCTGCCGGGGCACTGTTTACCGCAGGCCTGGCTGCATCCTGCCTTGGTGTGGGTGTGTTGCTGATAGGTGCCAGCTTTCTGGTCGGTTACCTCACTGGAAAACTGGCAACGGCTGCCCGGGATGGCCTTGCCGATGCCGGAGCCGGGAGTCTGTCGCCCTCCGGGGCCATACAGACCGGATCCCCCAACGTATTTATCAATGGTAAACCAGCAGCCATTGCCACCATCAGCCAGGTGTCGTGCAGCAACGATGGCCCGTCCATGCAAATGGCTCAGGGCTCTGACAACGTATTTATCAACAAGCAACCCGCTTCACGTAAAGGCGATAAAACCAACTGTGACGCCCAGGTCATGGAAGGTTCGGCTGATGTCACTATTGGTGGCGGTACCGCGACCACACTCCCCATCGACCCTGAAGTGCCGAACTGGCTGTACAAAGCTTCAGACCTGACATTACTGTTCGCCGGGTTACTTGGTGGCGCGGGTGGTGCTGCCAGTAAACTGGGTGCTCTTGGCAAGTTATTCAGTAAACTCAAAGGCATCAACTGGTTCATGAAAACAGCCTGCCGCCTGGGTAAAGTCGCTATTGTCGCTGAGGCCGGTGGTATCATCGCCCGCCCGGTGGACATTATCTCCGGGCAGAAATTTCTCGCAGGTGATGATGAGCTGGATTTTGTCCTGCCTTCCCGCTTCCCGGTTGAATGGCAACGCTACTGGCGCAGTGGTAACCCCGGCGACAGCGTGCTCGGGCGCGGCTGGAGCCTGTTCTGGGAAAGCTGCCTGATACCGTACCAGGATGGGCTGGTATGGCGGGCACCGTCTGGCGACTACATCTCCTTTCCGGCCGTTCCCCGCGGGCACAAAACCTACTGTGAAGCGGAAAAATGCTGGCTGATGCATAACCCGGACGGCACCTGGCAGGTTTTCGATGTCAGCGAACAGGCCTGGCATTATCAGGCCCCGGCTGGAGAGCAACCCGGCCGCCTGGTCATGATGACAGACGCCACCGGTAACATGACTTCTCTGGTTTACACGGACGAGGGCCAGCTTTCCGGGCTGGACGACAGTGCAGGCCAGCACCTGAGTTGCCGCTACATCACCACCGCCAACGGCCTGCTCCGCCTGGCCTGCGTGTTGTTACACACACCCGGTGGCGATGTCCCGCTGGTCAGTTACACCTATGACGACGAAGGCCAGCTGAGCACAGTTACCAACCGTGCCGGTGAAATCATCCGGCAGTTTACCTGGCATAACGGGTTGATGGCAGGCCACCAGGACCGCCACGGGCTACTGAGTGAATACCAGTGGCAGGAAATTGAAGGCTTACCCCGGGTCACTGCCTGGCGGCACAGCGCCGGTGAATCCCTCACGATGTTTTATGACTTTGCCGGTGGTGTACGCCGGGTGGTACGTGATGACGGGAAGCAGGCCCTGTGGCAACTGGATGATGACGATAACGTCGCCCGGTTCACCGATTTCGACGGGCGCAGCCTGGCTTTTCTCTACGAACGGGGTGAACTGTGTGGCGTGATCCTGCCGGGGGGCGGGCAGCGCCGCTGCGAATGGGACATCTATGGCCGGTTACTCCGTGAAACGGACCCGCTGGACCGCACAACAACCTGGCAGTACTCACGCAACACCGACCGGCTGGTCTCCGTCACCTGGCCGGATGGCAGCCAGGAGTTCGAACAACACGACCAGCAGGGCCGCCTGACACAACAGACTGACACACTGGGCAACATTACCCGCTACCACTACCCGGATGTGGAAGAAAGCCTGCCATCATCTGTTATTAACGCACTGGGTGGCGAGGTAAAACTGGAATGGAACGCGCAGGGCCAGCTGCTGCGCCATACCGACTGTTCCGGCAGTATCACCGCGTATGCCTGGGATGTGTTTGGTGAACTGACCCACAGCACAGATGCCGAAGGCAACCTCACACAATACCAGCGGGACAGCGCGGGCCGCCTGCAACGGCTCATCCACCCCATTGGCAGTGAAGAGCACTTCACCTGGAATGCGCGCGGGCAGTTAACCTGCCATCAGGACCCGCTGGGTAGCGAAACCCACTGGCAATATAACCAATTGGGGCAGCGAACCGCCGTTACCGACCGAATCAACCGAACCCGCCGCTGGCACTATAACGCCCGCGGCTGGCTCACCCGCCTGGAAAACGGCAATGGCGGGGAATACCAGTTTAATTACGATGCGGCAGGCAGGCTTACCGGGGAGCGCCGCCCGGATAATACCGACCATTTCTACCGCTACAATGCCGGTGGCCTGTTATCTGAACACCTGGAGACCGGCCCGCAGAACAGCAGCGCGCAGCCTTCACAGCGGGTGCATCAGTTCCGCTACGACGAAGCCGGGCAACTTTGCCAGCGCAGCAACGACAGTGCCGTCTGGCAGTACCGGTACAGCGCAACCGGCCGCCTGAACGAGGTTTCACGCACCCCCACAGCCGCAGGTGCTGAGCAGGGTATTGAGCCAGACCGTGTGCAACTGCACTACGACAGCGCCGGTAACCTGCTGTCTGAACAGGGCGTGAATGGCAAACTGGATTATGAATGGGATGCGCTGGCGAATTTGCTGTCCCTGGCCCTGCCACAGGGTGACCAGTTACAGTGGCTGTATTATGGCTCAGGGCATACCAGTGCCATCAAATTTAACCAGCAACTGGTCAGTGAGTTTACCCGCGACAGGTTACACCGGGAAACCGGGCGCACTCAGGGCTCACTGTTTCAGCAACGGCAGTACGATGAATTTGGCCGCCGCCGCTGGCAAAGCAGTTTCCGCAACGGAACGATCAGCAAACCGGAAGAAGGCCTGCTGTGGCGGGTGTTCCGCTATACCGGCCGTGGCGAGCTGGAAGGGGTGAGTGATGCACTGCGTGGCGAGACACACTACGGCTATGATGCCGAAGGCCGCCTGCAGCAGCACACGGAACCCCGGCAGAGCCTGCGCAGCCGCCACCTGCATTACGACCTGGCCGATAACCTGCTGGGTGAAGACCCGCTCAGTTCCGCTGGTGCCCGGCAACAGCCCGCAGCCATTGTGAGTAACCGCCTCACCACCTGGCAGCAGTTATTTTACCGCTATGATGCCTGGGGTAACCTGGTCAGCCGCCGTCATGGCCAGCATGAGCAGCATTATGCGTATGATGCCGACAACCGCCTGATAAGCGCCCGTGGCCGTGGCCCGGAAGGTGAATTCACCGCACACTATCATTACGATGCGCTGGGCAGGCGGATACGCAAAACTGTCGATTACCGCAACCGGGGAACGGAAACCACCCGTTTCCTGTGGCAGGGCTACCGCCTGCTGCAGGAGCAACGGGATAACGCCACCCGCCGTACCTGGAGTTATGACCCGGCC
>NZ_JJMI01000017.1:0-2164 GCF_000705335.1 Mangrovibacter sp. MFB070 | reverse complement strand
TTTCAGTGAATGCCTCAGAAGGCATCATTAACATGGCCGGAGCCGGTACCCATGGTATGACTGCCCAGAAAGGTACGCTGATTAATGAAGGTTCTATTACCGTTGACGGCATGCAGCTTCATCTGGACGAGAACCTGGAGCCGGATGGCACCAAAACCCTCTTCAAGCCGGAAGATCCCGGCGGGCGCATCAACAGTTTGGCAATGCGCGGTACCGGGATGCATCTGCGTAACGGCGGAAGCATGCTGAATACGGGCACCATTCAGGTGACCAATTCAGGTACAGGAATGTATGCCGACGGCTCCGCCCTTGCCATCAACCAGGGTACCATCAATCTTGAGTCAGACGGCAGCCATGACGAGCAGGGCTGGATCTACGCGATGGCCGCCATAGATAACGGCATGGCGATCAACGACACCACCGGTGTGATTAATATTAATACTGACCTCGGCCTGGCGTTTTACACATCAGGCAACGGTAAGGTGTTTAACTTTGGCACGGTGAATTTTAACGGCAGCCCGATAAACAACGGCGACCCGAACTGGGGTTCCCCCTCTCTGGAGTCTGACTATGTGCTGATTACCACGCCGGTGCTGACTGCAGAAGGTGAAAGCCACACCTGGCGTGATGAGTCCCTTCCCTGGCTGTTACTGCAGAACAGTGCCAGCTATGGCGACGCCATATTTGACGGTGAACTGGCGGTGGAAAACTGGCTGCAGAACTTTGGCAGTCTGTCAGTTACCACCCTGACCGGCGGCAGCCTGAACAACGCCGGAACACTGGTGGTGGGTGAGATGACCGGTAACACGCTGCTCAACAGCGGCACCCTTACCGCCGACAGCATGAGCATTGTTAAGGGCGTAAATCTTGAAGACGGGGTCATTAACGCACATATTGTCAGCCAGACCTTCCGTAACGATGGCACTATTTTCGGCTCCGTGAAAGGGGGCGGCAGTCAGTCCCACGTCCTTATCAACAACGGCACGATTGCCGTAACAGAGGCGGGAGTGAGTGGCATGCAGGCCGCCAATATTTATAACCAGCAGGGCGGGCATATCTACAATACTGTTGCCGCCACGCCGGAAACGGCCGAAAGCAGTGTTTTAATGCGGCAGACTCCTACCAGCGTCACGCCTGCCATTGTCAATGCGGGTACCCTGACGGCCAGCGACGGATGGTATGCCATGAAGGCTACGGCCGCCTCCGGCTCCTCCCAGACCTGGATGGCAAATACCGAAACAGGGGTCATCCGGGGCGTGATGGACGCGTCCCTTAACGATTCGCTGGTTGTGGCCGGCAGGGGTTATCACTTCTACAATGCCGGTGAAATCACCGTTCAGGGAAGCGATGCTAAAGCGGTGAATATGGGCGGCTCCACGGCGACCGGCCCCCGCCGGATGATTAACGACGGCGTGATTAACGTCGGGACTGAGCAGGGGAAACAGGACGGCACCAACGGAACCGGACTGACCGGTGTCTACGGCACGGCGGCCACGGGGATATTCTATAACAACAGCGGCGGTGAGATTAACGTCTGGGCCGACGACTCTTACGCCTTTAACGTTAAAGGCACGCTGTACAATTTCGGTGCGGTCAATCTTCACGGTACCAACAGCGCCCTTTATCACCCGGACAGCACCCAGGCCATTGTTGAAGGGGATGATTTCTCCAGGCCAAATGTCAGTACGCCGGGCAACATCAGCACCCCGAACCCTCCCACCGCCCCCACTGAAAACGGTGCCAGCCTGGTCAACAACTATGTTATCGGCACCAATGCTGACGGCACGGCCGGGAAACTGGGGGGCAACAACCTGCATATTGACAGCACGGTGACCATCAGCGCCGGGTTTACGGCGGGCACGGCGGCGAAAGAAATCACCTTCAGCGATGTCTTCACCGGCAACAGCATCAGCGGGGCAGAGAACATCGGTTCACAGACTGTGGTGTGGAACGCGCAGGGGCATAAAAACGCCGACGGCAATGTGGACGTGACCATGACCAAAAACGACTACGCGGAGGTTATCACGGATAAAACCCTGTCTGGTGTGGCTGCGGCGCTGGATAACGGCTACACCAGCAACAGCCTGTACAGCAGCCTGAATGTCTCCACCTCTGCCGAACTTGACCGGGCACTGAAACAGGTTTCCGGTGCTCAGGCGACGGC
>NZ_JJMI01000016.1:0-359 GCF_000705335.1 Mangrovibacter sp. MFB070 | reverse complement strand
CTCTAAATCGTTGAGGCGTGCCTGGCGGCAACTGCAAGTCTGCCAGTACAGTATTGCCATTAGTCAGTTGCGCTCTTCATCCCCTTTACATCCCCCTGCTTCCTGCCCCACAATGGTTAGATTGCTAACTGATTCTTGTTTGCGTTCTGTCTCTCTGGCCTTGCCGGCCATATACCTGATTCTGTTTTGTGAGGCGAGTTATGAAGCTTTTTATTTACCAACATTGTCCGTTTTGTTTGCGTGCGCAGATGATTGTCGGGCTGAAAAGTTTGCCCGTCGATATCGATATCATTATGGAAGGCGATGCTGAAACCCCAACCCGCATGGTGGGGCGCAAAGTGGTGCCTATTTTGCAAAAA
>NZ_JJMI01000015.1:0-124075 GCF_000705335.1 Mangrovibacter sp. MFB070 | reverse complement strand
GGTCTCGCCTGTGTTGGTTACACTACCATCATTGCCGTTGATAACGGTTCCGGCTCCCCCGGCGTCAACTTCGGTATTGCCCGTGTTGCTGACCTGAGCATCGTTACCGTTCACTTCCAGCCCCACTGAACCTTCACCGCTGACTGTCACCTCGCCTTCATTGGTGGTGGTGGTGTTATTGCCGTCCACCACCGTGCCTTTGCCGCCTTCGGTGACGTCCGTGTCGCCTTCGAGGGTGTTGTCTGTGTTATTGCCGGTCACCAGGTTGCCGATTTCCCCTTCTCCGGCACTGGTGTTGCCTTCCAGCGTGTTTTCCTTGTTGTCCCCTTCCAGCTGGTTACCTATTTCCCACTCTTCGTAGTTATTGCCGTCGCCATCGCCGCCGTTATTGCCACCGTCTCCGCCTTCGTTACGGTCGCCGCCACTGCCGCCGCCCCCGCTGCTGCCTCCCGCCGCAATGGCAATGGTGGCGGCCAGGGCTGCGGCCCCGCCCCCGGCGAGCAGGGTGGTCTGGTCGGTCATCCACGCTGGCAGTTCACTGGCCTGAGCGGCCTGGGTTTCTTCGGGCTGTGGTTCTGCTGCCTGGCACTGTTCCGCCAGTGCCGCCTGCTCTTCAGGGGTAAGCAGGCTCAGGTCTGCCGGGCATTCCAGGTTTTCTGTGGGGGCAACCGTTGCCGGAAGCGGGGTTTGTGCAAAAGCCTGGCCGTTCAGTGCCAGGGAAATACACACCGAAAGCGCGCTGAGTGCTGCGGTTTTGTTTTTCATCAAACTGTCCTTATTTGTGGAGAAACCCATTCAGAGGAAAGCACTCTGGTCTTATCGCTGTATGGGTAACTAAAAAAACAAAAAAATTAAGCAACCGGTGCAAAAAAACGCACCGGTTCTGCGGTGCGCAGTTATAAGAACAGCAGGCGGGAAAAGATAATTGGTCTGTTCAGCACGAAAGCAGGCATTGATAGGCATAACGATCAATATAAAGAAACCGATCGTCACAAGCGATCGAGAAGCTGAGCATTAACACAGAAAAACAATTAAAATCAACAAGATGAATTTGTTAAATTATTGTTTTTAAAAAGCCAGTTAGCGGGAATATAAGGCTGTGCACCCAGGCAGGGGTATATTAATAATAGTGTTGGTTTAGACGTTGTTTAAATACTGAAATCAATCAGATTAATCAATCAGATTAATCAATAAGATATAACTTACTGCCACCTGAGGTGTATTGCCGTGATATTCCGGTGGTAATTAACCGGAGTCAGCCTGCTGAAGGAAATGATATTGCCGGGGAGAAATAACGCCGGATGTTAAACACCACCCGGTTGAGAACAATTAAGAAATGACAGGGCTTATAGCCTGGAACGAAGGGAAATATTGCAGCCATTGATTTACGCCGCAGCTTACTTATGAACAAAAAAGAAAAACTGGCGCAGTACATCTGTGTGCTGTAGCCAGTGTAACCCTGCTTAGCAAAGCAGGGTTCGCCATCAAAGGGAGGCAGTACACACTACAACCTGAATTGTTTCATCTACTCTTCCGTTTTACGCCCACTCAGGCCATATTCCCTTAGCTTGTTTGCTATAGCGGTGTGCGACACCCCGAGCCGCCTTGCCAGTTTACGTGTGCTGGGGTAATTACGGTAAAGCTGCGTCAGTACCGCACGTTCAAAGCGGCGCGTAATGTCATCTAATGAGCCTTCCATCACGTCATCGCCCACCGGCATCACACTGGCATCAACATCGGGTAATAACACATCCTGCGAACGCAGTTCATAACCTTCCAACTGGGTCAAAGCCCGGTAAATCGCATTTTTTAACTGCCGTACATTACCCGGCCAGCTATAGCGGGAAAGCACTGAATTTAATTCCGATGACAGCTTAGGCCGCGGCACACCTTGTTCATCGGCAAAGCGCGCAACAAACAACTCGGTAAGTGGCATGATATCCTGCGGGCAGTCGCGCAATGGTGGAAGATTTAATGTCAGGACATTCAGCCGGTAATAAAGATCTTCGCGGAATGCGCCTTTTTGCACCAGTTCAACAAGGTTTTTCTGGGTAGCGCAGATAACCCTTACATCCACATGCACTTCATGTTCATCGCCCACGCGGCGGAAGGTGCCGTCGTTGAGAAAACGCAACAGTTTTGCCTGCATGCGCGGCGACATTTCGCCAATTTCATCTAATAAGACAGACCCGCCGTTGGCCTGCTCGAAAAACCCTTTTTTCCCTTCAGTGGCATTAGCATAGGCGCCGGCAGCGTGGCCGAATAACTCACTTTCAACCGCATCCTCCGGGATTGAAGCACAGTTAAGCGCCAGGTAAGGTTTTTCTGCACGGGGGCTCGCCATATGGCAGGCACGGGCAAACAAGTCTTTACCAGTCCCCGTTTCACCAATAATGAGCAGTGGGGCATTCAGACCGGCCACTTTGCGTGCCAGTTCGACAACATGGCGCATTGCGCCGCTAACCGCGACAACCTGGCTGAAAGCTTCAACATTGTGGTTATTCAGGTTCTGCAACTGCCTGCCCATGCGAATCGTTGACTGGAGCATTACCACCGCACCACCCGGAACCGTTTCACCGGTTTCTTCGGCTTCAACCGGCACCGGAGTAATTTCCATCAGAAAGTTTTGCCCGTTAATCACCACATGTTCGGTATGTGACGCAACCGGGCGGCTTTCCAGCCAGCGGACAAAATTAAAACCGGGAATCAGGCTGGCTGCATTATGGTTACGCAGTTTATCGGCATCCTGGCCAAACAATGCACAGCACGCCGGGTTTGCCATCTCCACTTTGCTTTTCATATCCAGCGATAGCACGGGTTCAGGCAATGCTTCCAACAATGCGCTTAACGCGCGGTGCTCCCGCTCGGTGGGCATCCAGGGTACGGTACGCACATCAGACACGCCAGGAATACGGCGGATTTCTGCCATCAGGCTGCTGAAGGTATCAAACGCCTGAGTGGAAAAGTTGAGATAAATGCGCCCAATGGGGTCAATTTCAATGCCACGTAAATCGATGCCACGCAGCACCAGTAAATCGAGCAACTCACGTGTGAGCCCAAGGCGGTCTTCACAAAACACTTCAAGGCGCATGGCAGGAACCTATATATCAGTCAAAAGGACAAGCAGTGATGATACTGCACTTCTGCGCTATCCAGAAGCTATCTGTCAACAAATATTGACAGCCTGCGTTATCAATCAATTGCTTTGTCGTTACAGGTAACAACGTGAAAGGCATCAAAAAAGCAGGAGCAGCACCACACTGCTATTCAGCGCGGTGCTCTGAATTATGCAGAGGGTGTATTAGTCTGTTTACTGCGTTGCAAAGTTGCGCGAACCTCACTTATCAGTTCGCGGCGAAAATCGCCCAGTTTCGGTTTATCGCCTGTCCACGGGAGTGGGCGGCATAACTCCATGGTTTTGATCCCCAACCGGGCGGTCAACAGGCCTACACCTATGCCCTGAGCTGCCCGGGCAGAAAGACGAGCTGCCAGGTCCTGAGACATCCAGTCCATGCCCACTTCACGAACCAACTCACTTGCTCCGGCGAAGGCAATATTCAGCAGTACCATGCGAAACAGGCGAATACGGCTGAAGTAGCCCAGTTCAATGCCGTACAACCCGGCAATATGGTTAATTAGCCGGATATTGCGCCAGGCCACAAACGCCATATCAACCAGTGCCAGTGGGCTGACAGCAATCATCAGTGAAGACTGCGCCGCCGAACGGCTGATGGCTTTACGCGCCTGGTTATCCAGAACCGGCTGCACCATTTGCCCGTACAGAGTGATGACTTCTTTGTCATTGTGGGTTTCATGTAATGCCGCATACCAGCGCTGCATGGCAGGATGGCGCTGATCGAGCCCCGCCTTAGTGGCGAGTTTTTCGCAAAACGCCCGTGCCTTGCCGGACGCGTAGCTGGTTAACATTTCGGCCGCTTCATGGCGTTCTTCAACCCGCTGGCGTAACTTCCATAACCTGCGCCATTCTGTGACCAGTGAACCAGCGCCTGCGATGACAATCAGCCCCCCCGCAGCACAACCACCCAGACTTATCCAGTCCTGAGTCACCCAGGCATTGTGTGCCCATGCCACACCCTGCGCCACCACACTCACACCGAAAACGGCCAGCCCAAGCCCAACCATGCGCCGCCACACGCTTTTTTTCGGTTGTAGCGCGCGGGACACTAATACTTCAGCCTGCAGAGCTTCTTCGTTTTCCGGTTCACTCACCTGCACGGGTTCGAAGTTTTCAGCCTCATCAAACATTTTGGCCGGGCGCACCGTTGCTTCTGCCTCCTGCACTGGTTTTTCCTGCGAAAAATCAATGCGTGGTTTTATAGGTTCACTCATCGCAGCTTGTCTCCTATCAGGAATTCCATTGCGGCATCCAGCCGAATGTGTGGTAAAGGGCTGTCAATATCCATGGGTAACGGGCGGAATTGCTCAAATGAGAACCCCTGCTGTTCCCAGAAAGCGTTACCAGGCAAGCGCGATGGCACCTCTCCGGGGAAGAATGTCAGTGGTGCGCCATCAGACAACCGGTGACCCTGTAACGCAGGCATTTTGCCACCCTGGTAATCCACCAGCCCGGCAGTGGTTGCCTGTACAGATGCCAGCCCCATGCACTCCATTTTAATGCCTTCAAAGGCAGCATTCTGCCAGGCATCCTGCACCAGTTGCTGAAGCAGGCTGACCAGGTTGGCATGCTGGTCATGAGTCACGTGGTCTGCTTTGGTGGCAGCAAACAACAGTTTATCGATGACGGGTGAAAACAGCCGCCGGTACAGTGTGCGCTGCCCGTAATGGAAGCTCTGCATTAATTGCGTTAGTGCAAGGCGCATATCGTTAAATGCCTGCGGCCCGCTATTAAGTGGCTGCAGGCAATCCACCAGCACAATTTGCCGGTCAAACCGAATAAAGTGCTCACGGTAAAAACCGCGAACCACGTGCTGGCAGTAATAGTCATAACGGGCACGTAACATGCCTGCATTGGTTTGCTTACCGGCCTGGCTGATAACATGGTCACCCACATTATCTACATCCGGCCAGGGGAAAAACTGCAATGCAGGCGCACCAGACATTTCGCCTGGTAATACAAAACGGCCAGGCTGAATAAAGTGCAGGCCGGCCTGTTTACAGGAATGCAGGTAATCGGTCCAGGCGGCAGCTATTTCGGCCAGGCGGTTTTCATCCGCCGGGGCATTCGGGTCCAGCCCTTGCGATAATGCCTGCCATTTTGCCGCCATCTCACCTCTGGCCCCTTTCAGCAAGCCCGTCATTTGGCGTGACCAGGCCGCGTAGTCCAGCCCGAGCATAGGGAGATCGAGTAACCATTCCCCCGGGTAATCCACAATATCGAGATACAGCGTGGCATTCTCTTTGAAATGCCGCATAACGCTGGTACCAGAACGAAAGCGCAAAGCAAGACGGATTTCACTGACACCACGGGTTGGTGTCGGCCAGGCGGGCGGGTTGCCATAAAGCTGTGCAATACCTTCATCGTAGGTAAAGCGTGGGATACCCAAATTTTGCTGTGGTACCCGGCGGGCACCAAACAGTCGCCCTTCCCGCGCTGCGTTAAGTAAAGGCAGGCGCGCGCCGGTTTGAGTATTAAGCAATTGGTTAACGAAGGCAGTAATAAAGGCGGTTTTACCGCTACGGCTCAGCCCGGTGACCGCCAGGCGCAAGTGCCTGTCTGCTCCGCGGTTGACCAGGGCCTGAAACTCATTTTTTATTCGCTTCATAACATTCCTGTTATTTGCCAGTACACCCTTTGCCTGCTGCAAAGGTACCTGCATCACATTGATTCATTTGGCGGTGATAACTACTTATGGGAAACAGCAATGCTGTAGATAATGACACACACCAGGCAAAATCAAGGTACTGACCACAGTATATACATGAACACCAGCCACCACACAGCCGCGGATGTGCAGCGGCTGGTTTATAAATCAGGGTTTATTGTGCCAGCGTTGGGTAAATTTTTTCACGCCAGTGCGTAACACTGGTTCCAGAACAACGCCCAACAACAGCCGCAAGGGTTTATGGGCCACCCGGCTAATCACCAGAGTGGCAACCCCTGCGGGCACAAAGCGTAGCGCAACCGTCGTGGCTACCATGGCCAGCGGTGCCAGGCGGCGATAGCCTGGCGCTGTTGTGCTGTTTGCGGTCTTCATAGCTGACGAAACCGGCTACGCAGAGTAAAGGAATCCGATGTTATGTAACGCTCCATTGCCTGTAGCCGCCTTTCACTTTCGCCAAGTAACTGGTCTGCCTGTACCAGCAAATGGTGGTTGTCCGGTACCGGTTCCTGTTCGTCCTGCAAGCCTTCCGGGCGCGGGTCTAGTGCAAATGTTAACGCGATATAAGCCACCACAACAAAAAAGAACAGGCCGAAAAACAGCGAAAGTACTGTTATTGCCCGCACCAGTTTTACTGGCACATCAAGGTATTCGGCAACCCCGGCACAAACTCCCTTAATCATCCCTTGTTGTGGGTTACGCCAGAGTTTGCGTTTATGAAATGCTGCCATTAACGTTCCCTCCATCCCGGATGCTCAGCATCCAGTATTTGTTCCAGTGCCTGTATCCGGTCCTGCATCCGCTTCGCCTCGCCAGTGAGTTGCTGCAGGCGTTGCTGCTCGTTATTTGATAAAACACTCTCGCCTTTGTCGCGGTTGCTGTAGTGCAGCCACAGCCAGACAGGTGCGACAAACAACATAAAAATGGTTAACGGAATAGCCAGAAAAAGCGCGCTCATTTGTTCTCCTTAATCTATGACGCTCACACAGGGTATCTGCGTGCAATCAGGCGTTGTTGTCCTTGTTCATTTTGGCTTTCAGTGCCGCAATTTGCGCACTGATTTCATCATCGGCCTTTAATTCAGCAAATTCCTGATCAAGGGTTTTGCTTTTACCAAACCGGTGGCTTTCTGCTTCTGCTTCCATCTGGTCGATACGGCGCTCAAACGCATCAAAACGTGCCATTGCTTCATCCAGTTTTCCGTTATCAAGCTGGCGACGCACATCACGTGATGAAGCCGCTGCCTGATGGCGCAAAGCCAGGGCTTGCTGGCGGGCACGGGTTTCAGTCAGTTTATTCTCAAGCTCACCGATTTCTGTTTTCATGCGCAGCAAGGTTTCATCAATGTGCCCGACTTCGTCATTGAGGCTGGTAATAAGATCTGTAAGCTTTTGTTTTTCGATCAATGCTGCACGAGCCAGATCTTCTTTTTCTTTTCTCAGCGCCAGCTCAGCCTTTTCCTGCCACTCCTGCTGGCGAGCCAGTGCCTGGTCAATACGGCGGGTCAGCTGTTTTTTCTCTGCCAGCGCACGGGCAGACGTTGACCGTACTTCAACCAGTGTATCTTCCATTTCCTGAATCATCAGCCGCACCAGTTTTTGCGGATCTTCTGCTTTCTCTAACAAGGAGTTGATATTGGCATTGATGATGTCAGTAAAGCGCGAAAAAATTCCCATTTAAACCTCCTTAACCTGCCACACTTAACGTCGCCAGGTTCTGTGTTGAGCCAGGCCAGGCTGGCATACCTTTTACTTAGCTCTGGTATTCGCTATCGCTATCACCATCGCGATTACACTTCTGCTGTACCCTCTGGTTATTACAAATTGCGTGCCAATGTTTTATCTGATTGAAATAAAACATTTTTAACTATTTTACCTTCCAGCCAGACCTGGCTATAGTGGTTAGATACACCATTAAATAGTGAATTTAACCATGATGGATGAGAAAGATAACCTGGTTGGCGAAGCCAATAACTTTCTTGAGGTGCTGGAGCATGCCTCACGCCTGGCCCAACTGAACAAACCCGTTCTGGTGGTTGGTGAACGGGGAACCGGTAAGGAGCTGGTCGCTCACCGTATTCACTACTTATCGCCGCGCTGGCAGGGGCCGTTTGTTTCGCTCAACTGTTCGGCACTTAATGAAAACTTACTGGATTCAGAGCTTTTTGGGCATGAGGCAGGTGCATTTACAGGGGCGCAAAAACGCCACCCTGGCAGGTTCGAACGCGCCGAAGGTGGTACTCTTTTTCTCGACGAACTGGCAACAGCTCCCATGCAGGTTCAGGAAAAGCTATTGCGGGTTATTGAGTACGGCGAGCTTGAACGTGTCGGTGGTACCCAGCCGCTCAAGGTTGATGTAAGGCTGGTTTGTGCCACAAATGCCGACTTACCTGCACTGGCACACAGCGGCCAGTTCAGAGCCGACTTGCTGGACCGCCTTGCCTTCGATGTGGTTACCCTGCCCCCGTTACGCCAGCGGCAGCCAGATATTCTGTTACTGGCCCAACACTTTGCCATTCAAATGTGCCGTGAAATGGGGTTGCCGCTCTTTACCGGTTTCAGTGAACAGGCCGAGTCGCAGTTACTGGCCTGGCCCTGGCCGGGTAATATTCGTGAACTGAAAAATGTTGTTGAACGCTCGGTTTACCGCCATGGTCCGGACCCGGATGTACTCGACAATATTGTTTTCAACCCTTTTTCAAGTTCCGGTTCGCAGTTAGCCGGGGAAGAACCTGCCAGATCACCCGCGCTTTCAGCACCGGTTTTACCCATAGATTTACGGGTATTTCAGTTGCAACAAGAGAAAGATTTGGTACTAACCAGCCTGCAACAAGCCAGGTTTAACCAGAAAACGGCAGCGGAAAAATTGGGATTAACCTACCACCAGTTACGTGCATTGCTCAAAAAACATCAAATTCACTAGCTGGTTGGTGATATTTACAGCAAACATCCCGACATTTTTTGGGATGCCGATAAGAGTGCGATACACTTAAGTTATTGGTTATCGTCACTCAAAAAAATATGCGCTCATTTCTCGTTTCATTGCTGGCCTTGCTGGGTTCTTTTAGCAGCACAGCTTATGCTACGTCACAGGACTCGCCACCAGACATTCGCCAGAGTGGCTTTGTCTATTGTGCCAACGGCCAGGTTAATACCTTTAATCCGCAAAAAGTCAGTGAAGGATTAACGGTAGATACCCTTGCGGCTCAGCTTTATGACCGGTTGCTCGACGTAGATCCCTACACTTACCGCCTGGTGCCTGAGCTCGCTCAAAGCTGGGAAGTGCTGGATAATGGCGCGACCTTCCGCTTCCATTTACGCCATGACGTGGCATTTCAGACTACTGAATGGTTTGCACCAACCCGTAATTTTAATGCTGATGATGTGGTGTTCAGTTTTAAACGCATTTTCGACAAAAACGACCCATGGCATAACGTTAACGGCGACAGCTACCCCTATTTCGATAGTCTTCAGTTTGCCGATACCATTGAAAGTATCCGCAAGCTTGATAATTACACAGTTGAGTTTCGTCTTAAGCGCCCGGATGCTTCTTTCTTATGGCATCTTGCCACGCACTATGCGTCGGTAATGTCTGCTGAATATGCCCACAAGCTGGAAAATGCTGGAAAGCAGGAGTTAATTGACCGCCTGCCGGTAGGCACCGGGCCGTTTAAACTCGCCGAATACCGCTCGGGGCAATTTATTCGCCTGGCGCGGCATGAACATTACTGGCGCGGAGAGCCTAAAATGCCCCAGGTGGTGGTTGATATGGGTACCGGTGGCACCGGGCGTATGTCGCGGCTGCTTACTGGGGAATGCGATGTACTTGCGTGGCCTGCTGCCAGCCAGTTGACCGTTTTGCGTGATGACCCGCGTTTGCGCCTGACTTTGCGCCCCGGGATGAACATTGCATTTTTGGCGTTTAACACCAACAAACCACCGCTTAATAACCCGGCAGTGCGCCATGCGTTGTCATTATCAATTAACAACCAACGCCTGATGCAGTCAATTTATTATGGTACGGCGGAAACAGCGGCCTCTATTCTGCCGCGCGCATCATGGGCTTACGATAGCAGCTCCAAAATTACCGAATACAACCCGGAAAAATCACGCCAGCAACTGGAAGCGCTGGGTATCAAGAATTTGACATTACAACTTTGGGTTCCAACCACTTCGCAGCCCTGGAACCCCAGCCCACTTAAAACCGCTGAGCTGATTCAGGCAGATATGGCACAAGTGGGTGTGAAGGTGGTTATCCGTGCAGTGGAAGGCCGTTTCCAGGAAGCCCGTTTAATGGATATGAGCCACGACCTGACATTAACCGGTTGGGCAACAGACAGTAATGACCCGGACAGTTTCTTCCGCCCGTTATTGAGTTGCGCTGCAAGCCGTTCGCAAACCAACTTCTCTCACTGGTGTGACCGGGGTTTTGATGCAGTGCTACAACAGGCGCTGGATTCACCACAGCTTTCATCGCGTATTGAAGCCTACCACCACGCTCAGCAAATTCTGGCGCAGGAACTCCCTGTCCTGCCGCTGGCGTCTTCCCTGCGTTTGCAGGCCTACCGGTATGATATGAAAGGACTGGTGCTGAGCCCCTTCGGCAGTGCTTCATTTGCTGGTGTATGGCGTGAAATCCCTGAGGTGAAAAAACCATGATTATTTTCACATTGCGCCGCTTGTTACTATTGATGGTTACCTTGTTTCTGTTGTCGTTTGTTGGGTTCAGCCTGTGTTATTTCACCCCACATGCGCCCTTACAGGGAGCCTCTTTCTGGAACGCGTGGCTATTTTGGTTCAATAGCTTAATCCACTGGGATTTTGGTGTTTCCAGTATTAATGGCCAGTCTATTAATGAGCAACTTGCTGAGGTTTTCCCGGCAACACTGGAATTATGTATCTTGTCGTTCGGCCTGGCACTGGTAATAGGTATCCCTCTGGGCATGCTGGCTGGTATCACCCGTTATAAATGGCAGGATAACGTGATTTCAACTCTCGCTCTGGTAGGCTTTTCAATTCCTGTCTTTTGGCTGGCGCTGTTGCTGACATTATTTTTCTCTCTCACGCTGGGCTGGTTACCTGTCTCGGGCAGAATTGACTTGCTATACCAGGTCAAAGATGTGACAGGTTTTGCGCTGATTGATGCCTGGCTTTCGGACTCACCTTATCGCGACCAAATGATTATGAGTGTGCTGCGCCATATGGTGCTGCCAGTTGCCACGCTGACTCTCGCGCCAATGACTGAAGTAGTACGCCTGATGCGTATCAGTACAGTCGAAGTATTTGATACTAATTACATTAAAGCAGCAGCCACGCGTGGAATGTCACGTTTTACCGTGCTGCACCGCCACGTATTGCATAATGCCCTTCCACCGGTTATTCCCCGTCTGGGTTTACAGTTTTCAACGATGCTCACGCTCGCCATGATAACCGAAGTGGTGTTTAGCTGGCCGGGTCTTGGGCGCTGGCTGGTTAACGCTATTCGCCAACAAGATTATGCCGCCATCTCTGCAGGAGTAATGGTTATTGGCTCGTTAGTTATCATTGTCAATGTTGTTTCAGATATTCTGGGTGCGCTTGCCAACCCATTGAAACATAAGGAATGGTATGCCCTACGATAATGTTTACAGCGAAAAGCGCCCACCCGGCCCGTTGCTGATTACCTGGCGAAAATTTTATGGTGACACGCCAGCAATGATTGGCCTGTATGGTTGTGGTGCGTTATTACTGCTGTGCCTGTTCGGTCATTTTTTTGCCCCTTATGGTATTGACCAGCAATTTCTGGGCTACCAGCTACTGCCGCCTTCATGGTCGCGTTATGGTGATGTGTCTTTCTTTCTCGGCACGGATGATTTAGGGCGCGATGTATTAAGCCGGTTGCTCAGCGGCGCATTACCCACGGTTGGTGGAGCGTTTGCTGTCACCCTGGCGGCAGCATTTTGCGGGCTAATCATGGGCGTATTTGCTGGTTCAACCCATGGTCTGCGTTCTGCAGCGCTTAACCATATTCTGGACACGTTGTTGTCGATTCCGTCCCTGTTACTGGCGATTATTGTTGTTGCTTTCGCCGGGCCACATTTGTCTCATGCCATGTTTGCGGTCTGGCTTGCTTTGTTACCGCGTATGGTGCGTTCAGTTTATTTGCTGGTGCATGATGAGCTGGAAAAAGAGTATGTCATCGCCACACGCCTTGATGGCGCTTCCACACTGAATATTCTGGTTTACTCAGTTCTGCCCAATATTGCCGCCGGGCTGGTTGGGGAAGTCACCCGCGCTTTTTCTATTGCGATTCTGGATATTGCGGCACTTGGTTTTCTCGACCTTGGCGCACAGCTTCCCTCTCCTGAATGGGGCGCGATGCTGGGTGATTCCCTTGAGTTGATTTATGTCGCGCCCTGGACCGTGATGTTACCCGGTGCTGCTATCATGGTAAGTGTCCTGTTGATTAACCTGCTGGGTGATGGTATTCGCCGCGCAATCATCTCCGGGGTGGAATAATGCCACTATTAGATATACGTAATCTGACCATTGAATTTAAAACCAACGAAGGCTGGGTTAAAGCTGTTGACCGGGTAAGCCTGACGCTGAATGAAGGCGATGTGCGTGGTTTGGTTGGGGAGTCTGGTTCAGGTAAAAGCCTGATAGCCAAAGCGTTATGTGGTATCACGAAAGATAACTGGCGTGTCACGGCAGACCGTATGCGCTTTAATGACATCGATTTGATGCGCCTTTCTACCCGGGAACGCCGTAAGCTTATTGGCCACAATGTTTCAATGATTTTTCAGGAACCCCAGTCTTGCCTGGATCCTTCGGAATCCATTGGCCGCCAGTTAATGCAAAATATCCCGGGCTGGACCTGGAAAGGCCGTTGGTGGAAACGGTTTGGCTGGCGTAAACGCCGGGCTATTGAGCTGCTGCACCGTGTGGGCATCAAAGATCATAAAGACGCCATGCGCAGTTATCCGTATGAGTTGACGGAAGGTGAATGCCAGAAAGTGATGATTGCCATTGCCCTGGCAAACCAACCAAGGTTGTTGATTGCCGATGAACCCACCAATGCAATGGAACCCACCACGCAGGCGCAAATTTTCCGCTTACTCAGCCGGTTAAACCAGAACAACAATACGACGATTTTGTTAATAAGCCATGACCTGCAAATGCTCAGCCAATGGACAGACCGTATTATTGTTATGTATTGCGGGCAAACCGTGGAATCGGCCCCCAGCGATGAACTGATATCAATGCCTTACCACCCATATACCCAGGCACTGATTCGTGCCATCCCTGATTTCGGCAGTGCAATGCCGCACAAAAGCCGGCTTAACACCCTGCCTGGCGCCATTCCGTTACTGGAACATTTGCCCATTGGTTGCCGCCTTGGCCCACGCTGCCCTTATGCACAGCGTGAATGCATTGAGACACCTCGCCTGACCGGTGCGCGTAGCCGCCAGTATGCATGCCACTTCCCGTTAAACATGGAGAGCCAGTAATCATGGTGGAAACATTACTCGAAGTCCGCAACCTGAGTAAAACCTTCCGCTATCGTACAGGAATGTTTCACCGGCAACTGGTTGAAGCGGTTAAACCACTGAGTTTTATGCTCAGGGAGCGGCAGACACTGGCTATTATTGGTGAGAATGGTTCTGGTAAATCTACGCTGGCGAAAATGCTGGCAGGGATGGTAGAGCCAACAGACGGAGAAGTGGTGATTAATGATCACCCCTTGCATTATGGCGATTATGCATGGCGATGCCAGCAAATACGCATGATCTTTCAGGATCCTTCGACATCACTCAACCCTCGCCAACGGGTTTCCCAAATTCTCGATTTCCCATTACGGCTGAATACCGAGTTAGAGCCAGAGGCTCGACGCAAACAAATAGTGGAAACACTTCGCATGGTTGGGTTGTTACCTGATCACGCCAGCTATTACCCGCATATGCTTGCCCCAGGGCAAAAGCAGCGCCTGGGCCTTGCCCGCGCGTTAATCCTCAGGCCAAAAGTGATTATTGCCGATGAAGCACTGGCGTCTCTGGATATGTCGATGCGTTCTCAGTTGATTAACCTCATGCTGGAATTGCAGGAAAAACAAGGTATTTCATATATTTATGTTACCCAGCACATTGGCATGATGAAACACATTAGTGACCAGGTGATGGTGATGCAACATGGTGAGGTCGTTGAGCGTGGCAGTACCGCGGATGTACTTGCTTCCCCGTTGCACGAACTAACTCGCAGGCTTATCACCAGCCACTTTGGTGAAGCGCTGACCGCAGATGCCTGGCGTAAAGATAACAAATAGATGCACACCCGCTTTTCGTGGCACGCTGGTTGGATGAGGCGCCTGGTTATTGAGTGATATACTGCTCCGCCTGCCCGGCAGTGAGTTATAACTTCGGGCTGATTGCGAATAACTAATTGAAAAAATTGCTTTTAATAATTTGAATTTAAAAGCAAACAAGTACTGACGATAAGGATTAAAACTATGGGTTTTCTTTCCGGTAAGCGCATTCTGGTTACTGGCCTGGCCAGCAACCGCTCCATCGCCTACGGTATTGCTCAGGCTATGCACCGTGAAGGTGCTGAGCTTGCTTTCACTTACCAGACTGACAAACTGAAAGGCCGCGTGGAAGAGTTTGCTGCCAATTTTGGTTCCAGCATCGTACTGCAGTGTGATGTCGCTGAAGATGCCAGTATCGACAGCATGTTTGCTGAGCTGGCTACAAGCTGGCCGAAATTCGATGGTTTTGTACATTCTATTGGTTTTGCTCCGGCCGACCAGTTAGATGGTGACTACGTCAATGCTGTCACCCGTGAAGGCTTCAAAATCGCTCATGACATCAGTGCATACAGCTTTGTCGCAATGGCTAAATCCTGCCGCCAAATGCTGAATCCCGGCTCAGCATTGTTAACGCTGTCTTATCTCGGTGCTGAACGTGCCATTCCTAACTACAACGTTATGGGGCTGGCTAAAGCGTCTCTGGAAGCCAATGTCCGTTACATGGCCAATGCCATGGGGCCTGAAGGTGTGCGTGTAAACGCTATTTCAGCGGGTCCGATTCGTACCCTGGCAGCCTCCGGCATTAAAGATTTCCGTAAAATGCTGGCCCACTGCGAAGCGGTAACGCCCATTCGCCGTACCGTGACTATCGAAGACGTGGGTAATACAGCTGCGTTCCTGTGTGCAGACCTTTCAGCCGGGATTTCCGGTGAAGTTGTCCATGTTGATGGCGGCTTCAGCATTGCTGCAATGAATGAGCTTGAACTGAAATAATTCGTCCTGGCGTTTTCTGGTTCAACAGCAAAGAGCAGTGAAACACTGCTCTGAGTCTGATGACAAACCTCATGTTCGCACAGAACGAGAGGATGTCACCCAATAAAAAAACAGGAAAATCAAGTCATTGATTTTCGCCTGCTAACTAAAAAGAAGGAAAAACCACGCTTTTTCCTTCTTTTTCATCAATCTGAAAGAGCAGTGAAACACTGCTCTTTTTTATGCCCACAACACTGAGCGCATTCCGAATAAGCGGGCTGTAATAGATTACCGGCCCCGGGTTGTTTGGCAGTTAACCATGACCCAATGGCCGAACGACCCTAAAGCACTGTACTGATAAAACGTATTTATCCGGACAACCTGCTTGTAATCAGGTTACGTCAAGGGGAATAATTGCACGGACAAGTGATAACACAGGCAAACTTCACTTGCCGCCATACCCGTATTCGCGTAAAACTGTCTGCCGCTCTTTAGGCTACCGATACCAATATTATGTTTCAGGATAACCCGCTGCTTGCGCAGCTAAAACAGCAACTTCATTCTCAAACCCCGCGAGCAGAAGGCGTGGTCAAAGCAACTGAAAAAGGATTTGGCTTCCTTGAGGTTGACGCGCAAAAAAGCTATTTCATTCCACCTCCGCAAATGAAGAAAGTGATGCATGGCGACCGGATTATTGCCGTCATTCACACAGACAAGGATCGTGAATCGGCTGAACCCGAAGAGCTGGTTGAACCTTTCCTGTCTCGCTTTGTGGGCCGGGTCCAAAAGAAAGACGATAAACTGTCTATTATTCCCGATCATCCACTGCTGCGTGATGCCATTCCTTGCCGCCCTGCCCGCCAGGTGGATCATGAGTTCCAGCAAGGTGACTGGGCTGTGGCAGAAATGCGCCGTCACCCGTTAAAAGGTGACCGCACTTTTTATGCCGAACTGACTCAATTTATCACCTTCAGTGATGATCATTTCGTCCCATGGTGGGTAACGCTTGCACGCCATAACCTTGAACGTGAAGCACCCGATGGTGTTGCCACTGAACAACTGGATGAGCACCTGAACCGTGAAGATTTAACCCAACTGGAGTTTGTCACCATTGACAGCGCCAGCACGGAAGATATGGATGACGCGCTGTTTGTTCAGGTTACAGAAGGTGATGTACTGCAACTGACTGTTGCTATCGCAGACCCAACAGCCTGGATTGCTGAAAACAGCAAGTTGGATAAAATTGCTCAGGTTCGCGCCTTTACCAACTACCTGCCTGGCTTCAACATTCCAATGCTGCCACGTGAACTGTCTGATGACCTGTGTTCACTGCGCCCGAACATGCCGCGCCCGGTGCTGGCTTGCCGCATGGATATTCTTGCTGATGGCGCCATTGCGAACATCCATTTCTTTGCCGCAACCATTGAATCTAAGGCCAAACTGGCTTATGACAATGTTTCTGATTATCTTGAGAAACAAGGCGAGTGGCAGCCTGACGCTGAAGCTGTAGCACAACAAATTGGTCTGTTGGCTCAAATTTGCCAGCGCCGCAGTCAATGGCGTGAAACCAATGCGCTGGTGTTTAAAGACCGCCCGGATTACCGCTTTATTCTCGGTGAAAAAGGTGAAGTGCTGGACATCGTTGCTGAACCGCGCCGGATTGCCAATCGCATTGTTGAAGAGTCCATGATTGCAGCCAACCTTTGTGCTGCACAGGTATTGAAAGAAAAACTGGGCTTTGGCATTTACAACATCCATGCCGGTTTTGACCCATCTTCTGTTGAGCAACTTGCGACTTTACTGAAAAGCCACGGAATTGAAGCAGATGCTCAGGCATTGCTTACCCTGCCAGGTTTCTGCACCCTGCGCCGTGAACTCGACAGCCAGCCATCCTCTTTCCTGGACAGCCGCACCCGTCGTTTCCAGTCTTTTGCGGAAATCAGCACTGAACCAGGTGCCCACTTTGGACTGGGTTTTGAAGCCTACGCAACCTGGACATCACCGATTCGTAAATATGGCGACATGGTAAACCATCGTCTGCTGAAAGCGATTATCAAAGGTGAAACAATTGCCCGCCCTGCAGATGAACTGACGGTTCAAATGGCTGAGCGTCGCCGTCTTAACCGCATGGCTGAACGAGATGTCGGTGACTGGCTGTATGCACGGTTCCTGAATGATAAAGCAGGCACGGATACTCAGTTTAATGCTGAGGTAATTGATGTTTCACGTGGTGGTATGCGCGTACGTCTGGTTGATAACGGCGCAGTTGCCTTTATTCCTGCACCGTTTATTCATGCTGTTCGTGATGAACTGGTGTGTAGCCAGGAGCTGGGTACCGTGCAAATCAAAGGTGAAACCTGTTTCAAAGTTACCGATGTCATCCGGGTTACCATTGCGGAAGTCCGTATGGAAACACGCAATATTATTGCCCGTATCGCTGGTTAATATTGATGGTGGGTGGTATCACTCACCATCATCAGGCATCAGGGGCTGGTTGCTCTTTTTTATGAACAGCAATTAAAGAGGGGAATCATCGTGTTATCCCTGGTTGTCTGCATAGTTAAAGCCTCCAATTGGAGGCTTTTTTTATCGTTTATCTGCAGAATTCCCTTATCTCAAATGCGTTAATGTATAGCATGGGGAGTGCTGATTATTTTTAAGATAAATTCTGCGGGTATTGTGAGGCGCATCTGATTTGTTCACGCCGTGGTGGTCACATCACTTGTAAAAACAATCAGTTTTGTAATTTTCGCCCTACTATATTAAGGTTGATTAGTTAACCGCACTTATTAATGTGCAACATTGTGGGTTCAGGAGAAACCATGAAAGACGATCTGGAGCAGAACCTCCTTTTTCGTTATTCAGGCAGCTACAGCCCTTTCTGGCGCTTACCTGCTGACAGCAATGCGCTTCAGTTATCCGCCGCAGAACACGCGGAAACGTCGCAAGTGGTTGCTCTTACCCAGGAGCAGGCAGACCATATCCGTGAAATGACGGTTATTACGTCGAGCCAGACAATTTTGGTGTCTCTGTTCGGTGCTGATGTCACGCTGCACCTTGTTGGCCGTAAGTTGTCGCGCCAGGAATGGGGCGGCTCTGTCTCCTGCTGGAATGACACACCGTCTACAACTCGCGATTTAATCCATGGGCTGTCTTTCGCTGAACAGGTTGTAGCCGAAGCCAATTCAGTTATTGTGGTGCTGGATAAACTCGGGAATATCCAGCGGTTTAACCGTTTGAGTGAAGAATATACCGGCCTCAAAGAGCATGAGGTTGTGGGTAAAAATGTCTTCAAACTTTTCATGACGCCAACTGAAGCCGCAGCTTCAAGGCGTAATGTCAGCGCATTTTTTCACAACGGAAATGCGTATGAAGTTGAGCGTTGGGTGAAAACGCTCAAAGGGCAGCGCCTGTTTCTGTTTCGCAATAAGTTTGTGCATAACGGCAGCGGTAAGAATGAAATTTTTCTTATCTGCTCCGGGACAGATATTACAGAAGAGCGGCGAGCTCAGGAGCGCCTGCGTGTTCTGGCTAACACCGATGCCATAACTGGCCTGCCTAACCGTAATGCCATTAATGACCTGATTGCCGATGCAATAGAGAAGCGCGGTGACAGCCAGGTTGGTGTGGTTTATCTTGACCTGGATAATTTCAAGAAAGTGAACGATGCCTATGGGCATATGTTTGGCGACCAGCTGTTACAGGCAGTGTCTCTTGCAATTCTCGGTTGTCTGGATGGGGAACAAACACTGGCTCGCCTGGGCGGTGATGAGTTTATTATTCTGGCGAGCAACACCACACAGGTGGCGCTGGAAGCCATGTCATCACGGATTATTTCCCGCCTGCGCCAGGCTTTCCGTATTGGGCTTATTGAAGTCTACACCGGGTGTTCACTGGGTATAGCTATCGCCCCGCAACACGGTACTGATCGTGAAAGTGTTATTCGTAACGCAGACACTGCCATGTACACAGCCAAAGAAAACGGCCGGGGTAAATTTTGTGTTTTCTCCCCAGAGATGAACCAGCGTGTTTTCGAATATTTATGGCTGGACACCAATTTACGCAAGGCGCTGGATAACCAGCAATTAGTTATTCATTACCAACCAAAAGTCACCTGGCGTGGTGAAGTGAGGAGTGTCGAAGCCTTAGTGCGCTGGCAATCTCCGGAACGGGGTTTGATAGCACCAACAGATTTTATCAGTTATGCCGAAGAGTCCGGGCTGATTGTGCCTTTGGGGCGTTGGGTTATGCTTGATGTCATTCAGCAAGTCGCGAAATGGCGCAAAAAAGGGATAAATTTGCGTGTCGCCGTCAATATTTCTGCCCGGCAACTGTCTGACCAGACAATCTTCAGTGATTTAAAACAGGCACTGGCTGATCTCAACTTTGAATATTGCCCGGTTGATGTTGAGTTGACCGAGAGCTGCCTGATTGAAAATGAGGAACTGGCACTGTCAGTGATTCAGCAATTCAGCCGGTTAGGCGCACAGATTCACCTGGATGATTTTGGCACGGGGTACTCTTCCCTTTCACAGCTTGCCCGTTTCCCCATTGACGCTATTAAACTCGATCAGAGTTTTGTGAAAGAAGTTTATAAGCACCCGGTTTCACAATCTTTAGTCAGGGCGATTGTCGCTGTTGCGCAGGCTCTTAATCTGCAAGTGATTGCCGAAGGTGTGGAAAGCAAAAAAGAAGACGCCTTTCTTATTAAGAACGGCGTCAATGAACGGCAAGGTTTTCTATTTGCTAAACCTATGCCTGCTGCTTCTTTCGAACGATGGTATAAACGTTATCAGGCAAGAACCGGGTTTTAACCTGCCTTACGGATCGCCGTGGCAACATGGCGATCCTGTAACATCACCAGCCTTTCCATATAACTGATATCCCGGGATTCAAGTGCAAAGGCGCTCTCCACCCAGTCTTCAGTGATATCCATGAGCTCCGACCGGGGTAACGTCATTACCCGGGCTCTGGCTCGCAGCATCGCCCTGATACCATTAAGTTTAGTGCGAAAGGTATCAATTAACGTTCGCGTCGCTATATAGCCCTTTCCTGGTTCAAATAATTGGTCAACCAGGCCGTGATTTTGGTACCACTCAGCAGTATGAGATTCACCTTTGTATATAAGCTCCTCGGCGAGCTTCATACCAGAACGGCGGGCAACCAGGGAGTACGCGCCCATTCCTGGAAAAAGATTAAACGCGATTTCAGGGAAACCCATTCGGGCATCATGTTGCGCCAGTACAAAATGGTGTGCCAGAGCAGCCTCAAAGCCACCTCCCAGCGCGCTACCTTCTACCATAGCCATACTGATTGCTCCAGTATCGAAACCACGTGCGGCTGCATGTACGCAGTCTACACAGGCTCTTGCATAGGCGCGTAGTGCCTCACGTTTGCCGTTACGGATGCAATCAATAAAGAAGTTAAGGTCTCCGCCGGTATTAAACATATCGGGGACTAAAGAACCGGTAACCCAAAAATCCACAGCCATACCTAGTTTTTTTACCAGATAACTCAGGTTCATGATTTCCTCAATTAATTGGTGATTAAAGCATGGGCGGGGTTGAGAACTCAGCATCATCCACACGGTACGTCGTTCCTCTTCGTAATACCCGACAAGTTGAGTAAAACGATTAGTATCTGTAAAGCGTTCACAGCCCGGTTGGTTGTTTAATGTCATAGTCGTATCCTGCCAAATTCATCATGAAGACAGATCTAATGTCATTAGATCCCCTTGCTGAACAAAGGATTGCCTGATTCTGGCTTTCTCTGGGCAGCAACTGAGAGTTTGCGGCAAAATTGACACATGTTCATTGCCAGATAATAGTTCCGCATCTGACTGACGGCGAAAACAGCAATATTGTTCAAAATACCTTAGGTTATCAGAGGGAAACTCAGTGCAATTAACAACCACTAGCTGGCAGATTCGTCTCAACTGCAATTATTTGAGAGACGGCTATAACTGAAAACGTATAAATAAGCGCTAAAACGTCTTTATAACTATAGATTTGTGCTTCTCGCGCCCTGCAGATTCAGGCACTATACATACAGCTATGTGGTTCACGTTGTGGGTGTAATGGGCAAGCAGGGTTATAAAAGATATTGTTCTGCCAATTAACCTGTGGCAAACGTGGTAGCTGCATGCTGAGGTATAAAAGTGATTTATAAGGAGGCACCATGGCAGAACTTGACCCCCGAGAACTGGCCGCACGAATTGATACCGTGCTAAATATTCTTGTTGCTGGTGATTACGCTTCAGCAATCAACAACCTGGAAATTCTTAAGCAAGAACTGGAGTCACAATATAGCCAGTCTGCGGACAAACAAGGCACACCCCCTTATCCCTGGGAAGTTTAACCAGTATCCGGTGCCTGGTGCATCGGATTACTCTTCAGCAGTGACATATCCTGCCACTACATAATTTTGCAGCTAAATTGCTCAATCACTCGCTTAAAAATACAACTCACCCGGCTATTGTCTGGTATTCAGGATTATTCCTGGCAGGCATTAAGACTATTTACCTGTTTAAACCATCAGGGAAATTTACAATTAAACAAACCGCGATGCTGGCAACGCATTGTTTCGCGGTTGGTAGATTCATAGCGGCAGAGATTAGTCAGTCGCCGTTATGAAGTAATTACTCTGGAGAATGTTATGTCAGTTTCTAGCAAAAAAATTGCCTCAGCGGCGTTAGCCTTAACTCTTGCGATGTCGTTATCTGCCTGCTCACACTGGTCCAATCGTGACCGAAATACCGCAATTGGTGCAGGTGCCGGGGCTCTTGGCGGGGCTGTTCTTACAGGTGGCAGCACACTGGGTACATTAGGCGGAGCTGCTATTGGCGGTATTATTGGCCACCAGGTTGGAAAATAAAGAAATCATGAATGAGTCATAGCTGGCAGGGAAAGCCAGCTATGAAAATTGGAGCATGGGAAGTTGAAGCAATATCGAGTATTTAACCGCCAGCCAGTTTCACTTTGAAACCCTGCGTTTCAAGCACGCTCTTCAGCAGGTCTCGCTTATCACCCTGAATTTCGATAACCCCGTCTTTAACTGACCCGCCACAACCACATTTCTTCTTGAGATCTGCTGCGATTTTGGCAATGGTTGCGTCATCAGCATCAATCCCGGTAATTACGCAGACACCCTTACCTTTACGGCCACTGGTCTGGCGCTGGATACGGACAATTCCGTCGCCCGCAGGCCGGGACACTGGCGCTGGGGCTTCTTTGATACGCCCGGTTTCCGTCGAATAAACAAGACGGCTGTCTTTATCACTCATTTATAGCCCCTGTAACGACGCGAGAATCGCTTTAAGTGCCTGTGCAGGGTCTGCGGCACGAGTCACAGGCCGGCCGATAACCATATAGTCTACACCTGCAGCCTGAGCGGCTACCGGGGTCATAATACGACGCTGGTCGCCTGCATCACTCCCTTCAGGGCGTATTCCTGGAGTAACGAGGCGAAACTCTTTGCCAATGACCTGTTTGAAACGCACAGCTTCCTGTGCAGAACATACAACCCCGTCAAGCCCGCACCGGTTGGTCAACAGCGCCAGGCGTTCCGCGTATTCTGCAGGCGAAACAGTAATGCCAAGATCCGCGAGGTCAGAGGCTTCCATGCTGGTAAGCACAGTAACAGCAATCAATAATGGCGCGTCTGCTCCAAAAGGCACCAGTGCCTCTTTCGCCGCACTCATCATTCGCGCACCACCGCTGGCATGCACATTGACCATCCACACGCCTAAATCAGCAGCCGCAGCAACAGCTCTTGCTGTTGTGTTGGGGATATCATGGAATTTAAGGTCGAGGAAGACATCGAAGCCACGCTGATGAAGTTCGCGAACAAAATCTGGCCCAAAGCGGGTGAACATTTCTTTCCCTACTTTCAGCCGACAGTCGCTGGCATCGATACGGTCGACAAAGGCAAGTGCCTCATCTCGTTTGTCATAATCAAGCGCGACAACAATCGGTGAGTTCGTCGTGTGTCGGTGAGAAGATGAAGCAGATAGCGTCATAGTCAGATCCTGTTCTGGTAGCGGAAGCAAACAAACGGCAAGCATTCTACCTGCCCTCACGTAAAAATGACAGGTGCTTTGCCCTGCAAAGCCTGAGCTCGGAGCTGAGGTAAAATAATTTACCAACTATAAGTATGTTGTAACTAATGTATGATAAAAAATTATTGGCCGTCCAGCCCACGAATTGGTTTTACTGAAGCCCAGGCCCTGCATGACGGGCAATGCCAGTACAACGTATACGCAGTAAAACCACACTTCTGGCAACGGTAACGTGGTTTGCTACGCAGTTGCTCCCCAACCATATCACGCAGTACCACCAGGCTTTCCCGCGCCCGCCCTTCTTCGGCATCATTCAGGTGGTAATCCATAAGTTGGTGAAACACACGCATAGTCGGGTGCTGTTGCAGTTGGTGGGTAATATAAACTTGCGCGGCTTCGTGCCCTTCATGCTCAGCAATGATCTCTGCCAGCATTAGCTCTGCGGTGGCACCGGTATTTTCCTCAACGCAGCGGCGCAAAAATGCCACCCATTCCCCTTCACGGCCAGCCTGCTGGTAACAGGTGCGCAGCATCTCCAGAATTTCGGGAACCAGTTCTTTATCTTGTTCAGGCACACGAAGTAAGTGTTCGATGGCTTTGCGGAAATCACCCTGGTTCATATAAATACGCCCCAGCATGATGGAGATACGGGCACTGTTTTTGTCCGCCGCATCGCCCTTTTTCAGGAAGGTTAACGCTTTGTCGGTATCGTCACTGCCTAATGCCTGCAACGCCAGTTCACAATAAAAATGGGCGATCTCCATACGCTGGCGATCTTTGCCCAGTTTCACCAGGCGCTCTGCGGTATCAATTGCTTTTTGCCAGTCACTGGTTGACTGGTAAATTTGCAGTAACTGTTGTAAAGCCCCAATGCGAAAATCAGTTTCGTCCGTAAGCTGAATAAACATGCTTTCGGCTCTGTCATACAGCCCAGCCGCCATATAATCACGGCCCAGTTGCTGAATAGCCAGCAAGCGTTGTTCATAGGACAACGAGGCGCTTTCCATTAATGCCTGATGGATACGAATAGCCCGGTCAACCTCACCCCGCGAGCGAAACAAATTACCTAAAGTCAGGTGAGCTTCAACGGTACCGGTGTCTTCCTTAAGCATTTCAAGGAACAAATCGACAGCTTTGTCTTGTTGGTTACTGAGGAGAAAGTTCACGCCAGCAACATATTCGCGAGACAGCCGGTTTGCTTCCTGTTGCTTGTCCTGCTGAGCACTACGACGCCCCATATACCAACCATATGCAGCCGCCACAGGTAAGAGCAGGAACAACAATTCGAGCATAAATTAACCCCGGGAGTCCGACACTGTTGCCTCACCAGCAGCTGGGGAAATTTGCTGTTCAAGGCGTTTAATTCTGCGTTGCGCGCGCCCTAAAGATAAACGAGTCTTCAGCCAGAACAGCCCACAAACCACCCAGCCAATGATGAACCCGAGGCCAAACAACGAAGCCATAAGCGTTGAAACACGGTATTCGCCCTGAGCAATCAGGAAATTGAAGGTGACTTGCTGATCATTTTGCGCCCCCAGAGTGATTGAGATAACAAAGATAACCAGCACGACTAAGAAGATAAGAATATATTTCACACGACTTCCCGTAATGTGGAGTAGCGCGGCAGGTTATGCCGCCTTAAATGCCTCATTCTGCCCTATAAATTATCATTTACCTGGGCCCGCGCAAAATACAAAACAAGGCATTTCCTTTAGATGGTGACGAAAGTAGCGAAATCAAGCCTCACGCTAAGGGTTTTCTTGCACAGGTTGCCCCCGGCACCATAGCTGAGTCAGCCAGCAGGCAACTAATACAATGCAGGCAGAAATACCGGTTGCCATGAGTAAATCCTGCGGCCAGTGCATTCCAAGAGCCAGGCGGCTGGCCATAACGCCCACGGCCCAGGCAGTAACCAGTATAACGGTTATTCGATGCCCGCGAGGCCAAAGCAAGCCAATCGCCAGTAACGCCCAACTGGCTGCAAACATGGTGTGCCCGGAAGGGAACGCAAAGCCAGTTTCTTTTTCCCAGTGTTTGCGTAACCAGGAAGGCAATTCCGGGCTATTGCGTAATTGCTGTGCAACCAGCGCCGCACGCTGGTGCCTGGGCAGGCTGTAAAATTGTTCTACCGGCACCTGGTGTTGTTGTTCAAGCCAGACAACGTAAGGCCTTGGCTCCTGCACATGCTCTTTAATGGCCGACTTTATGCCCTGCCCGGCCAGTACCGCGCAGCCCAGCAGAAGCAGCAGTAACACAGCAGATTTTAACCGGAACCGCAGGCACCATAAAAACCAGACACACAGGAGACAATGCGTAAGGATCCCGAAGGGCTGCGTCACAGTTTCAGTTAGCCAGAATAAGGGTAACAACCAGGCAGGGTAACCGTTGGGTTGCCAGTGCCAGTTGCTCAGCATTACAGCCAAAGGTAATAACATCAGCAGTAACATACCCGCCAAAATTCGTATAGCTTGCGCTGGCATCACGACTCCACTGTTCTGTAAGGCCCAGGCAGAATACCTGAATTGTGCACGCATGGGTAAACATATCCAAAAACAACAGAGTAAAAATAGCCGCACAAAAGCCAATGAAGCGAATTGCCGCTGGTTATGGCAAAATGCTGGATAATAAAAGTGAGGCCAGCCATCTGGCCGACATAACTTGTGCTGTAAACTGGAGATTCACATGCAGCTTAAACGTGTGGCAGAAGCCAAACTGCCTACCCCATGGGGCGATTTCCTGATGGTGGGTTTTGAAGAACTGGCAACGGGCCAGGACCATGTTGCACTGGTCTACGGTGATATCAGTGGTAATACGCCTGTGCTTGCCCGCGTGCATTCTGAATGCCTGACAGGCGATGCATTATTCAGCCTGCGTTGCGATTGCGGTTTTCAACTTGAAGCGGCACTGGCGCACATTGCCGAAGAAGGCCGGGGGATTTTACTGTATCACCGCCAGGAAGGCCGTAATATTGGTCTGTTGAATAAAATTCGCGCCTATGCGCTGCAGGACCAGGGCTATGACACCGTCGAAGCAAATCACCAGTTAGGTTTTGCTGCCGATGAGCGCGATTTCACTTTATGCGCAGACATGTTCAAATTGCTGGGCGTTGAAGCGGTTCGCCTGCTGACCAACAACCCCAAGAAGGTGGAAATACTGACTGAAGCCGGCATTAACATTGTTGAGCGTGTCCCCCTGATTGTGGGCCGCAACCCCAACAACGAACGTTATCTGGCAACCAAAGCGGCAAAAATGGGCCACCTGTTATCTGAATAACCCTTTCTCATCCCCGGCAAGCATTGCTCTGCCGGGGAATTCACATTATACCGCCCCCGCCATTTTGCGAATAACGTAATGCAGTATTCCGCCATTGCGGTAGTACTCATATTCATTACTGGTATCAATACGGCACCGGCATGCTACTGACTGGCGTTTGCCATCGCGGGCAAAAGTGACGTTAACTGTGCTGCCTGGCGCTACCTGGCTCGCGTCATCAATTGAGATTAACTCTTCACCGGTAATGGCCAGGCTGGTTCGCGTTTCGCCCTGAGGAAATTCCAGTGGCAGTACCCCCATGCCTATCAGGTTGGAGCGGTGAATACGCTCAAAAGATTCTGCTATGACCACTTTGACACCCAACAGCATCGGTCCTTTTGCCGCCCAGTCACGACTGGAACCAGACCCATACTCTTTCCCTGCAACTACAACCAGTGGTACACCTTCCGCCTGGTAAGCCATTGCTGCATCATAGATGGGCAATGTTTCATTGCCCGGCAAATGGCGCGTAATGCCGCCTTCTGTACCCGGCACCATTTCATTGCGAATACGGATATTGGCAAAAGTACCACGCATCATGACTTCGTGATTTCCCCGGCGCGAACCATAGGAATTGAATTCCTCTGGCTGAACGCCGTGTTGTTGCAGGTAAAGCCCCGCCGGGCTGTCGGGTTTAATATTACCTGCAGGTGAAATATGGTCTGTCGTTACTGAATCTCCCAACACTGCAAGAACCCGGGCGTTAACCACAGGTTTGAGAGGAGCTGGCACCTTTTGCATGTCATCAAAAAACGGTGGGCGCCTTATATAGGTGGAGTCTGCCTGCCATGGGTAGGTTTCACTGCTGGCAACAGTAATAGCACGCCAGGCGTCTGTACCAGTGAATACTTCAGCATATTCTTGCCTGAACAGATGGCTGGTAACCGCTGAAACAGCTCCGGTAATTTGCTCGCTACCGGGCCAGATATCTTTCAGGTATACCGGTTTGCCGTGATGCCCATGACCCAATGGATCATGATGCAGATTGCAGTTCATATTCCCGGCAAGTGCATAGGCCACTACCAGCGGGGGTGAAGCCAGCCAGTTCGTTCTGACCAGTGGGTGAATTCGCCCTTCAAAGTTACGGTTGCCGGATAACACCGCCCCGACTGTCAAATCGCCTGCTTTAATGCCCTCTTCAATGGGCTGTGGTAGTGGGCCTGAATTACCGATGCAGGTTGTACAACCGTACCCAACAAGGTTAAACCCCAGTTTTTCCAGCCAGGGCATCAAACCGGCCTCGTGCAGGTAATCTGTTACGACCTTTGAGCCGGGAGCCAGGGAGGCTTTGACCCAGGGTGCACGTTGTAGCCCCTTTTCAACAGCATTTTTTGCCAGTAACCCTGCAGCCAGCATGACATTGGGGTTTGAGGTATTGGTACAGGAAGTAATCGCTGCAATTACCACCGCACCGTCTTTGAGTGTGAAAGTGTCACCGTTATAAGTAACTTCAGGTAGTGTGTCTGTAGTGGTATTCCGGTTGACTGAAAGCTCACAGGCTTGTTTAAACGCACCAGGCACATCGCCCAGAGCAACACGGTCCTGGGGGCGTTTAGGCCCGGCAAGGCTGGGTTCTACATCAGGCAAATTAAGGTGCAGAGTGGAAGTAAACTGTGGTTTATCACCCGCCTTACGCCACAGCCCTTGAGCCTTTGTATACTGCTCAACTAAAGCCACCTGCTCTTCGTCACGCCCGGTCAGGCGCAGGTAATCAAGCGTGACATCATCAACAGGGAAATACCCACAGGTGGCGCCATATTCCGGAGCCATGTTGGCTATAGTTGCACGGTCTGCCAGCGGGAGTTCACTCAGGCCGTCGCCATAAAACTCGACAAACTTACCCACCACACCATGTTTACGCAGCATCTGCGTCACCGTTAACACCAGATCTGTGGCAGTAATACCTTCTGCAAGGTGCCCATTCAATTCAAAACCAACCACATCAGGAATCAGCATAGAAACAGGTTGCCCGAGCATCGCGGCCTCTGCCTCGATCCCGCCAACACCCCAGCCCAGGATCCCAAGGCCATTTATCATTGTCGTGTGGGAGTCGGTTCCAACCAGAGAGTCAGGGAATACATACCATTCGCCGTCCTCACTTTGTTCAGACCAAACTGTTTTACCAAGGTATTCCAGGTTCACCTGGTGGCAAATACCGGTGCCAGGCGGCACTACACGGAAATGGTTAAATGCCTGCTGCCCCCAGCGCAGAAATGTATAGCGTTCGTGATTACGGGTCATTTCCAGCGAGACATTCTGTTCGAATGCGTGGCTGTCGCCAAAATGGTCAACCATCACTGAGTGGTCAATCACCAGGTCAACATCAGACAAGGGGTTAACCTGGCGGGCTTCACCCCCTAACCGTGATACTGTTTCACGCATCACTGCCAGGTCGACAACAGCGGGCACCCCAGTGAAATCCTGCATCAGAACACGCGTTGGCCGCCAGGCTATTTCACGCCCGGCATGCCCACCAGAAAGCCAGCTAACCAAAGCGCTGATATCACTCTGCGTTACTGTTTTTTCATCATGAAAACGTAACAGGCTTTCCAGCAGAATTTTGAGAGACTTGGGCAGCAGGGATAACTCCGCACCCAGGTGACGTGCAGCCTCAGGAAGGCTGTAGTAGGTATATCGGCGGTTATTAAGAGCAAGTGTTGATTTACAGGCTTCTCCTGTTGTTAACGACATAGCGCCTCCTTAACGAGCAAGTCTGGCATTCCCCTTTCAGGTGCAGGGAGTTGTCATTAAAGATAACACAAAATATTGATAACACTTTTGCAACAGCACAAACAGGCACACAAGATTGCGCGCCTGCCAGGCAAATTAATGCAAGAGATATTGCAGATGAAGGTGATTCATAGATGAAAAAAATGAATCTTCAATTCGGGCAATTACAAATGTGATTAATATCTCGCTAATAAAAATATATGTGTTAATTTTGTGCAGATCGATCACATATATTCGTGGCTTTTTCTTAAAATAACCTTAAGCCGAAAGGAGTAATTGACATACTACTAAGAGAGTATTGCTGTGTGTAGTGTGAATAAATAATCAATAAGAAACGTATATTACTTGTTTTTATGCAACTGTTGTTACGTTATGTGTAACAAGGTTAAAGATTGTCATCTTCATTTAGAAAAGCATCAATAAATGCTTTCTGCTGCTGATTCAGCTCCCAGGACTCAGGGATTTCTACTAACTCTTGTTTCCTGGTTTTAGCGGCTTTATCAAAATGTGATACCGCAATTGCCTCTTGAGAGGATGTATTTTGTTGCGTGCACATATTAATTATCACCAATATTTCAGGACTAAAAGGATTACCGCCACCCAGAACACAGCTGATACTGCAAAGGCTGCAAGCCAGGCTTTGCGCTTCGCAGAGACCGGACTACGTGGAGATTGTTTTCCTGATGACATTGCCGTCCTGATTACTTCTGTATCGCTAATCATTTTCATTTGGAACTACCGTAAATGTCGTGGACAACTCGGAGTAATCCTAAAGAATATTCGCGTTAATTTCCAGCAAATTTACCTGAATCTTCCAGTGAATAATTTAATCTTTTGACGTGAAATAAATAATTGAAGTCGTTCTAATGCAAAAGTTTTAGTTTTTTTCTGATCGGTGTCTCATATTGGCGACATAACCCTTAGGCTGATTATGGTTTTTCTATTTATTATAAAATTTAGCGCGTTATTATTTTTATTTGCATTAAAGACAGGAAATGTCGGCACTTAAGCTAAATTATTCGTGCCGACAACAAGGATTATTTGGAAGGCAGCTTAATGTCTTTAAACATCGCTTCAATATCTTCATTTGAACGTAATGCGACTGCGGTATCCACTACATCTCTTGTCAGGTGGGGCGCAAAACGCTGAATAAAATCATACATATAACTACGTAAAAATGTACTGCGGCGGAACCCAATTTTAGTCGTACTGTGGCTGAAAATGCTGTTGGCATCCAGTTTGACCAGGTCCGGGTCCGATACCGGGTCTACTGCCATACTGGCTATCACACCAACGCCAAGCCCCAGGCGAACATAGGTTTTGATGACATCCGCATCCGTTGCCGTAAACACAATCCGGGGAGTGAGCCCGGCCCGGTTAAATGCTGTATCCAGTTCAGAACGCCCGGTAAAACCAAAGGTATAAGTTACCAGCGGGTATTGTGATAACTCTTCTATCGTTATCTCCTTCTTCCCGGCCAGAGGATGATCCGGGGTGACTACAACCGAGCGATTCCAGTGATAACAAGGTAGCATTACCAGGTCTTCATAAAGATGAAGGGCTTCGGTTGCGATAGCAAAGTCAGCATTCCCTTTAGAAACCGCCTCAGCAATCTGTGTGGGCGAGCCCTGATGCATATGTAATGACACACGAGGGTAACGCTCAATAAAGCCTTTGATGACCTCAGGAAGCGCATAGCGTGCCTGCGTATGGGTCGTGGCAACATACAGAGAGCCTTTATCGGGCCAGGTATGTTCCCCGGCAACCGACTTGATTGCATCAACTTTGGACAGCACTTCACGCGCAATGCGAATGATCTCCTGGCCCGCCGGTGTTACCTGAGTCAGGTGCTTACCACTGCGAGAAAAAATTTGAACACCCAGCTCATCTTCCAGCATGCGAACCTGCTTACTGATACCAGGCTGGGATGTATAAAGCCCTTCCGCTGTGGAAGAGACATTCAAATTATGATTCACGACTTCGACGATATAGCGCAATTGTTGTAATTTCATGTATCACTTCACTTCCCACGTATTTGAGTAAGCAACCAACTCTCAAGAGCTTATGGTAGCCAGGCTTATTCAACTATATCACTTATACCCATGTTGTATAGATTTCTCTTATTAATTACTTTCTGGTTATATCGGTGTGAGGGAAGAACATTCAGGAGAGGTAATACTGCGCTGGGGGCTTCACGTTCATTATCCATGAAAAAACCGGGACAAGCCCGGTTTTCTGTTCACGCAAACAACTTTATTTTTTGGCTTCAGCCCATTTTCCGTCGACATAAAACGCAGACCAGCCGGTCGCTTTTCCGTCTTTTTCAGACGCGACATACTGCTGTTTCGTTTTACGACTGAAGCGGACTATGGTTGGATTGCCTTCAGCGTCCTGTTGCGGCGCATCAGCAAGGTAGCGCAGCTTTTCCGGTAACCGGTCACGGAAACGATACAACTCAGCAACCTGAGGCGCCCGTGTCTCGCGTGATTTCGGGAAAGTATTTGCCGCCAGGAAAACACCTGCTGCACCGTCACGCAATACGAAGTACGCGTCGGATTTTTCACAAGGTAATTCTGGCAACGGAACCGGGTCTTCCTTCGGCGGAGCCACTTCCCCGTTACGCAGGATCTTACGCGTATTTTTACACTCGTCGTTGGTACAGGCCATGTACTTACCAAAACGCCCCATTTTCAGGTGCATTTCAGAACCACATTTTTCACACTCAACAATCGGCCCGTCATAACCTTTAATCCGGAATTCACCTTCTTCGATTTCGTAACCATCACAGCCCGGGTTGTTACCACAGACATGCAGTTTCCGTTTCGGATCGATAAGGTAGCTGTCCATCGCTGTGCCACATTTCGGGCAACGGCGTTTGGCACGCAACGCATTGGTTTCGGCATCATCGCCTTCCAGTACGTTCAGCACTTCATTTTCTGGAACCAGGTTAATAGTTGTTTTGCAGCGCTCTTTCGGCGGCAGAGCATAACCGGAGCAACCAAGAAACACACCGGTGCTGGCGGTACGAATCCCCATCTTACGCCCACAAGTTGGGCAATCAATACTGGTCAGAACCATCTGGTTCGGCAGCATCCCGCCGTCGTCTGGATCTTTCTCAGCCTGTTCCAGTTGGCGGGCAAAATCGTCAAAAAAGCTGTCCAGAACACTGCGCCACTCTTTTTCATGGCTGGCAACCGCATCAAGGGAATCTTCCATTTGAGCAGTGAAGTCATAGTTCATCAGCTCACGGAAGTTTTCTTCAAGGCGGTCAGTAACAATTTCACCCATTTTTTCCGCATAGAAACGGCGGTTCTCAACGCGCACATAACCACGATCCTGAATCGTAGAAATGATAGAGGCGTAAGTTGACGGGCGGCCAATACCGCGTTTTTCCAGCTCTTTAACCAGCGAAGCTTCGCTGAAACGTGCCGGTGGTTTGGTGAAATGCTGCTCTGGCATCAATTCAACCAGGCTAAGCTCTTCGCCCGTTTCCACCGCAGGTAATGTCCGGTCTTCATCCCCTTTGCGCAGTGCCGGCATGACTTTAGTCCAGCCATCAAAACGCAAAATACGCCCGCGCGCTTTAAGGCGGAAATCACCTGCACTTACAGTCAAGGTTGTTGAATCATATTTCGCCGGTGTCATCTGGCAGGCCACAAACTGGCGCCAGATAAGCTGGTACAGACGCTGGGCGTCTGATTCCATATCCTTGAGCGACTCAGAAACCACGTTCACATCGGAAGGACGAATTGCTTCATGCGCTTCCTGGGAATTCTCTTTGCTCGCATACTGATTAGGGCTACCCGGGAGATACTGAGAACCGAAGTTATCCTCAATATAACCACGCACCATATTCACGGCGTCCTGGCTGAGATTGGTAGAGTCAGTACGCATATAGGTGATATGCCCGGCTTCGTAGAGGCGCTGGGCAAGCATCATCGTCTTCTTCACACCAAAGCCCAGACGTGTGCTGGCAGCCTGTTGCAAAGTGGACGTGATATAAGGCGCACCCGGCTTACTACTGGTCGGCTTATCTTCGCGTTCCGTGACAGTGTAACGCGCTTTCTCAAGCAAACTGACCGCAGCCATAGTTTGCTCACGGTTGACTGGCCTGAATGGCTTATCACCCTCATGAGAAACCTGTACCGGTAAACTGTCGCCCTGTGCTGTAGTCAGTGAAGCGCCAACTTCCCAGTATTCTTCAGGGACAAACGCTTTGATTTCACGCTCGCGTTCTACAACAAGGCGAACAGCCACAGACTGAACCCGCCCGGCTGAAAGGCCACGAGCAATTTTTTTCCACAGCAATGGCGAAACCATATAACCGACAACACGGTCCATAAAACGCCGTGCCTGTTGCGCATTCACCCGGTCGATATTCAGCTCACCTGGCTTTTCAAAAGCCTGACGAATTGCATTCTTGGTGATTTCGTTGAAAACCACCCGGCTGTAGCGTTTGTCATCACCACCGATTACTTCCCGCAGGTGCCAGGCAATGGCTTCCCCTTCGCGGTCAAGGTCGGTTGCGAGATAGATATGATCAGCTTTTTCTGCCAGTGATTTCAGTTCAGAAACCACCTTCTCTTTGCCAGGCAGCACTTCATATTGCGCAGCCCAGTTATGCCAGGGGTCAACACCCATTCGATTAACCAGCGCGCTCCGCTCATCTTTCTTCACCTTTTTCTTGGCAGGTGTTGCAGATGCAGAGTCGGCACTCTTTTTTGTTGAACCACTGGTCGGCAAATCACGGATATGGCCTACGCTGGATTTCACCACGTAGTTACTGCCAAGATATTTGTTTATCGTTTTGGCTTTTGCCGGGGACTCAACGATAACGAGAGCTTTGCCCATATTCACCTTTACCTTTTTGATTCTTCCAGGAATACGTCGCACCCTGATGCACCATCCACTGGCGACGAGCCTGTTTTATATTGCGGCTGTCTTCAGGGAGATCAACCCATTTCTTAACAACTGGCCAGCTTACACCCGGCCACAGGTTGTCCTGACGCGTTTTATGCAAAACGGCTGGTGCAACAGCATCCTGGCTGAATGTCAAGCAATTCCGTTGCCAGATATGCGAAAGCGTCACACTCTACCTGATAAAATTCGTTACGCAACTTTAATTAGCATGCAAAATTAAATATTGCCAGTCACAACAAAAACTAACCAGAGACCTGCCACACTAACCAAATTTGCGCACAAGCCCGGCGCAGGCGTAGAATACCTGCAGTTTGTAAGGAGAAAAGTCATGCAAGGCAATACCCAACCTATCGACCGTGAAACCCTCTTACTTGAAGCCAATAAGCTTATCCGTGAACATGATGATTTTATCGCAGGAATAGAGGCCACAAACGTGGTGCAAAAAGGAAGCGTTCTGGTATTTCAGGGAGAGTATTATCTCGATGAACAAGGCCTGCCTACTCGCAAAACCACGGCAGTGTTCAATATGTTCAAATACCTCGCACACGTACTTTCAGAAAAATACCACCTGCAAAATTAACAGGTGAGGCTCACAGGCCCCACCCAATTAACCAATCATGGCAGCGGGCTGCCACCACGTTGCCACCAGCGTAATAACAGGCGGTCCGCACTTTCAGCAGCAGCTCCGGTCAGGCGCTGAACCATTTTCTTACGTTCAACATAGTGTAAGTTAATGACTTCGTAGTCTTTCATACGTTCCAGCAAAGCATCATCACTGGTTCCTATTTCATCCACCAGCCCTTTTTCTAACGCCTGGGTACCAAACCAGTGTTCACCAGTCGCCACTGCATCAACGTCCAGTGAAGGCCGCATTGCATGAACAAAATCTTTGAATAATTTGTGTGTTTCGTTCAGGTCTTCACGGAATTTCTGGCGCCCTTCTTCGGTGTTTTCCCCCAGAACGGTCAGCGTGCGCTTGTACTGGCCCGCGGTATGCAATTCAACATCAATGTCATTGCGTTTGAGCAAACGGTTGATGTTGGGTATTTGCGCCACCACACCAATCGAGCCAATGATAGAAAACGGCGCTGCAATAATCTTGTCTGCCACACAGGCCATCATATAGCCACCGCTTGCCGCTACTTTATCTACCGCTACAGTCAGTGGAATTTTATGCGCACGCAGGCGTTGCAGTTGTGAAGCGGCCAGGCCGTAACCATGCACCACACCACCGGGGCTTTCCAGGCGCAACAGCACCTCGTCTTTCGGTTTGGCTACCGACAGCACGGCAGTGATTTCTTCACGTAATGACGACACTTCCTGCGCATCCATACTGCCTTTAAAATCCATAACCCACAGAACTGGCTTACCTGACGCGTCAAATTCACCTTGTTTTGCACGTGCCTTTGCGGCCTTTGCCTCTTGTTTGTGTTTCTTCTTCTGGGATTTGTGCCATTGTTTTTGCTGATGGGGATCCATCATGGCCGCCGCCACTTCTTCTTTCATGTCATCGTATTGCTCCGATAACCGCGTCATGCGCAACTCACCGCGCTGCTGCTTTTTACGTTGTGACAGGTTAACGATGACAGTCACTACAACCACTATCGCGAGAACAATGGTCACAACTCTGGCCAAGAACAACCCATAGTTAGAGAGTAAATCCACTTCATCCGCCTTGATAATCAGTAATAAAGACAAGCAGGGCAACAGAAAACAGCCGCCTCTGCCTGTGCAACTATAAACGCAACCAGCGGAATATCCGAAATAATTTGCACGCCGTGGTTACCCTGAATTAACTAAACTCTCTTTACGGCTGATTGAATTCGCCTGTTGTTTCAGGCATAAAGCCCGTTAGGTTTTTGAATACCTGAACCATCAAATGGCACAGGAGTGTTTATGCATTATCAACCACAGCGCGATTTGTTACTTGGCCGAACCATTCTGGTGACTGGCGCAACTGATGGTATTGGCCGGGAAGCGGCACTCACTTACACCCGTTTCAGCGCAAAAGTTGTGTTGACCGGGCGCGATACTGAAAAGTTACGCCAGGCAGAAGCCGCTATTATCGCGGAAGGCGGCCAGGTCGCAGGCAGTTTTTTATTTGACCTCACCAGCGCCACTCCTGAACGCTGCATGGAATTTGCCCGTCAGGTAGAGCAAGTTGCACCGTTGCTCGATGGTGTTCTCCATAATGCTGGCGTGCTGGGCGATGTTGCGCCAATGGTTGAACAAACAGCGCAAACCTGGCAGCACGTAATGGATATAAATGTTAACGCCACCTTTTTCCTGACACAGGCACTCCTCCCCTTGTTACTCAGGTCTGATGCCGGCTCACTGGTTTTCACCAGTTCAAGTGTTGGGCGGCAGGGGCGTGCAAACTGGGGAGCGTATGCAGTGTCGAAATTCGCCACCGAAGGCATGATGCAGGTGCTGGCCGATGAATATAAGCACACCAGCCTGCGGGTGAACTGTATTAATCCCGGTGGTACTCGCACCAAAATGCGGGCCAGTGCGTTTCCACAGGAAGATCCAAATAAATTGAAAACCCCTGCAGACCTGATGCCTTTGTATCTTTGGCTGATGGGGGATGACAGCCGCCGTAAAACAGGCATGAGTTTTGATGCACAACCAAACCGAAAACCGGGGATTGCAGAATGAGTGATTCACGTTACCAGGAACGCCAACAACGCGTTAAAGAGAAAGTTGATGCCCGTGTCGCAGCCGCACAGTCTGTTCGGGGTATTGTTATGGTTTTCACTGGCAATGGTAAAGGGAAAACAACCGCCGCATTCGGTACAGCAACACGTGCTGTCGGGCATGACAAAAAAGTTGGCGTGATTCAGTTTATTAAGGGGCAGTGGCCTAACGGTGAGCGTAATCTCCTTGAGCCACACGGTGTGGAATTCCAGGTGATGGCAACAGGGTTTACCTGGGAAACACAGAATAAGGAAACGGATACACAAGCCTGCCTGGAAGTCTGGGTGCATGCTGAACGGATGCTGGCAGATACAGCACTTGACCTCGTCGTTTTGGATGAACTGACCTATATGGTGGCCTACGACTATTTACCCCTCGAGCGTGTGATGCAGGCTTTACAACAACGCCCTGAGCACCAAAGCGTTATTATTACAGGGCGGGGGTGCCACCGAGATATTCTGGAATATGCCGACACTGTTAGTGAGTTACGCCCGGTGAAACATGCATTTGATGCCGGGATTAAGGCACAATTGGGGATTGATTACTAATCAGGGAATGATACCTGTAACACCCGGCGGTTTATTAACAACATAAAAGCAAATAGTTAGCTTAATAAAACTGTGCAATAAAAAACGCGCCCCTGTGACACAGCGGCGCGCCTTAAGAACAACCAGTAATTAACGGGAAGTGTTGTTACGACGCCCGCCAGTCTGGCTATGGCGCTTAACAGCGCGACGAATCTGGTTAGCTTTAGTGCGCCGGCGGTCTTTTTCCACCGCCACTTTGGTTTCCGTTTCAGCGGGTAATTCCACTAACTGGCGCAAATAGTTTGTTTGCTTCAGATCCAGTTCAACCCAGCCCCCACGCGGCAACTGTTTAGGCAATGGAATGTCGCCGTAGCGCACACGGATCAGGCGGCTAACCTGCACACCCACGGCTTCCCACAAGCGGCGCACTTCACGGTTACGCCCTTCAGTCAGTGTAACATTGTACCACTGGTTCATGCCTTCACCGCCGGTGAAACGCAAGGTTTTAAAGGCTGCCGGGCCGTCTTCCAGTTGAACACCACGCTGTAAATCGCGTAACTTACTGTCGTCTACCTGCCCAAATACCCTGACAGCATATTCACGCTCAACTTCACGGCTGGGGTGCATCAAACGGTTTGCCAGTTCGCCATCGGTTGTGAACAACAACAAACCACAAGTATTCACATCCAGGCGCCCTACCGCAATCCAGCGCGCACCACGTAGCTTAGGCAACCGGTCAAAAACAGTAGGACGACCTTCAGGATCACTGCGTGTACACAGTTCGCCTTCCGGTTTGTAATACGCCAGAACCCGGCAAATTTGTTGTGCGGATTCACGCAAAGAAACAAGATGCCCGTCGATACGGACTTTCAATGCGAGGCTGACTTCAACACGGTCGCCCAGAGTGGCGATTTTACCGTCCACGCTGACACGCCCTGCTGCAATCATGCCTTCAATTTCACGACGTGAGCCATGGCCCGCGTTCGCCAAAACTTTTTGTAACTTTTCGCTCATGGAGCTTCCTCGGGTGTCGCCTTCCCAGGCGTCTTTGATACCTGCAAACGCCTTACGTTATTTAATTGAGCTTAACGTAAGGCTGTTAAATTTGTCTGGAATATGTTTTGGCAATAAAAAAGCCACACATTCACCATTGTGGCCGCACATAGTACACGAAATTATTGCCAAAAGCTTATGTCAGAATACACACAGAATATGAGTGGTTATATCTGTGTGTATCGGGTTAAGCCGGGCTTACTGAAACGGACGAACATCTCCGACACCTTCACGAATGACTACCGGAGCATCATCCGTCAAATCAACCACCGTTGTAGGGTGCTGGCCGAGATAACCGCCATGAATAATCAAATCTACCTGTTTTTCCAGGCGGTCTTTAATTTCATCCGGGTCGGACTCTGTAAACTCACTGCCTGGCAGCATCAGTGAGGTAGACAACATAGGCTCATTCAGTGCGCCCAGCAGCTCAATAGCAATGGGGTTGGAAGGCACCCTCAAGCCAATGGTTTTGCGTTTTTCTTGCAACAAACGCCGTGGTACATCTTTGGTGCCTTTAAGAATGAATGTGTAGTTGCCCGGAGTGTTGTTTTTTATCAACCGAAAAGCCACGTTATCGACGAATGCGTATGTGGATAATTCCGACAAGTCCCGGCACATCAGGGTGAAATTGTGCCCTGAAGGTAGCTGGCGAATCCGGCAAATACGTTCCATGGCATTTTTATCTTCCAACTGGCACCCCAATGCATAACCGGAGTCTGTGGGGTAAACAATTACGCCGCCTTTTCTGATAATTTCGACGGCCTGATTGATTAACCGCAATTGCGGGTTTTCCGGATGGATGTAGAAAAACTGACTCATACCTCGTTTACTCCTTCATTGGCACCACTCCAGCCTGCCCAAACCGGCGTTACACCTGCGGGCAGCCACAGTTTCCGCCCTAACTCTATCCATGCACAAGGTTGGTGGAAGTCGGAGCCTTGTGAGGCGAGTAAATCAAACTGGATAGCCAGTTCGGCCAGTTGCTTGCGTTCCTGCGGAGCCTGTTGGCATTGTGCCACTTCCATCCCGTCGCCGCCTGCAGCATGAAATTGCGCCAGTAAGCGCTTCAACCACTTCATAGATAACCGGTAGCGGCCTGGATGGGCTAATACCGCTTGCCCGCCAGAATGGTGAATCACATCAATAGCTTGTTCTATTGTACACCACTGTGGTGGGACATACCCGGTTTTCCCGCGTGCAAGGTACTTTTTAAACACGTCATTATGAGTACGGGCTACCCCACTTTCGACGAGGAAACGTGCAAAATGGCCCCGGGTCACGGCTCCGTCCCCGGCAAGACGACGAGCCCCCGCCAAAGCGCCCGGGATATGATTTTTCTCAAGACGCTCGGCAATCATTTCTGCCCGCAGGTTGCGCCGTTCACTTTGTTGAGCAAGAAACGTTGTTAACTCCAAAGACTCGATATCAACCCCCAGGCCCACAATATGGATCTCATGGTTTTCCCACACCGTTGATATCTCTACACCAGCAATAAGTTGCAGACTCAGACCTGCATCGGCAATCGCCAGGCGTGCAGGCGGGATCCCATTAATCGTGTCATGATCGGTTATTGCCAGCGTTCCCACACGCATTTCACTTGCCCGTAATACCAGCTCAGCGGGGGTTAATAATCCGTCCGATGCCGTGGTATGGCTGTGGAGGTCATAAATATTGGCGTAGATTGATTCTTGCAAGTGTGCTCCCTGTCCCCAGTCGTGCTTGTTTGCCAGGCATCATACCGATTTCCTGACAATAATAAAAAATGATGCTTGACTTTCTTTTCATGAACCAGTTAACTAGTACGCAAGTTCACTGATGAGGTATCTGCAATGGCACAGTTCATTTCCAACAACAGCAAATGGTGGCGCACTTCCTGATTACGGGCGGTGTAATACAGTTTGCTTCTGGCAAAACAGATACCACAGCCCGCACTAAGCGGGTTTTTTTTTGAACAAAATAATGAGAACGCACCATGCAAACAACCAAACCAGCTTTAACACTTCTCGCTCAGGAAGGGCCTTATCGTGATAACCCTACCGCACTGTTTCACCAAATCTGCGGGGCTCGTCCTTCTTCTCTGTTACTCGAATCGGCGGATATTACCAGCAAGAATGATTTAAAAAGCCTGCTGCTGGTCGACAGTGCCTTGCGCATCACAGCCTTCGAAAACGTCGTGACTATTAAAGCGTTATCAGCCAATGGCTGTGCGTTATTACCTTTACTGGATAAAGCATTACCGGCGGAAGTGGAATCGGTAGTGCACCCTGACGGGCGAGAATTGCGTTTTCCGGAAATCACCGCAGTGATGGATGAAGATGCCCGCCTGAAAGCATTATCGGTGTTCGATGCGTTGCGCCTGATGCTGACACTGGTGAGTGTTCCGGAGGATGAGCGCGAAGCCATGTTCTTTGGTGGCTTGTTTGCTTATGACCTGGTTGCCGGTTTCGAAAACCTTCCTCTCCTGCGCCAGGACCAGCGCTGCCCGGACTACTGTTTTTACCTGGCGGAAACACTTTTGGTTATCGATCACCAAAAGAAATCCACCCGTATCCAGGCAAGCCTGTTTACTGACTCTGCGGCTGAACACCAACGGCTGACTCAACGCATCAGCCAGTTACAAAAACAGATGCAGGAAGCTCCACCTGCCGTACCGGTGCAAAAAATCGAGTCCATGGAATTGAGTTGTAACCAGAGTGACGAAGCCTATGGTGCGGTAGTGAGCCAAATGCAGCAGGCAATTCGGGCCGGGGAAATCTTCCAGGTTGTTCCCTCGCGCCGCTTCACACTGCCTTGCCCTTCTTCACTGGCGGCATACCAGACACTGAAGAAAAGTAACCCCAGCCCTTATATGTTCTTTATGCAGGATGAGGATTTCACGCTGTTTGGTGCCTCACCTGAAAGCTCCCTCAAATACGACGCGACAGACCGCCAGATTGAAATTTACCCCATTGCCGGTACTCGCCCCAGAGGGCGCAAAGCAGATGGCTCGCTGGATAATGATCTGGACAGCCGTATTGAGCTGGAAATGCGCACCGACCATAAAGAGCTGTCCGAGCACCTGATGCTGGTTGACCTTGCCCGTAACGATCTGGCGCGGATTTGTACTCCTGGGTCTCGCTATGTGGCTGACCTGACAAAAGTTGACCGCTACTCCTTTGTTATGCACCTGGTTTCCCGGGTTGTGGGCGAATTGCGCGAAGATTTGGATGTGCTGCATGCGTATCGCGCCTGTATGAATATGGGCACACTGAGTGGCGCACCAAAAGTACGCGCGATGCAATTAATTGCCGATGCCGAAGGCACACGCAGAGGTAGCTATGGTGGTGCGGTTGGGTATTTCACCGCTCACGGCGACCTTGATACCTGTATTGTGATTCGTTCTGCCTGGGTCGAAGACGGGATTGCAACCGTGCAGGCTGGTGCTGGTGTGGTGCTTGATTCCATTCCTCAGTCTGAAGCCGATGAAACACGAAATAAAGCACGCGCAGTGTTGCGCGCCATTGCTGCCGCACACCAGGCGAAGGAGATGTTCTGATGGCCGATATCTTACTACTCGATAACGTTGATTCATTTACCTACAACCTGGTTGACCAGTTGCGTGCCAACGGCCATCACGTTGTGATTTACCGTAACCAGGTTCCCGCTGACACGATTATCGCCCGGCTGGCTGAACTCACTAATCCGATATTAATGCTTTCACCAGGACCTGGCGCGCCGTCTGAAGCAGGCTGTATGCCAGAGCTGTTGCAACGCCTGCGGGGTGAGTTGCCGATTATTGGTATCTGCCTTGGGCACCAGGCCATTGTCGAAGCTTATGGAGGCTATGTGGGCCAGGCGGGAGAAATTCTCCACGGTAAAGCGTCCTCCATAGAACATGATGGTATGGCCATGTTTCATGACCTGCCAAACCCATTGCCGGTGGCCCGCTATCACTCACTGGTCGGTAGCAAAATACCCGCCACATTGACCGTCAGTGCCAGCTATGCGGGGATGGTTATGGCGGTACGCCACGATACAGACCGTGTATGCGGTTTCCAGTTTCACCCTGAATCTATTCTGACAACACAAGGCGCACGTCTGCTGGAACAGACACTGGCCTGGGCGCTCAGCAAATAAAGGAGCCTGATATGCAAACGATTCTTGAAAAACTTTTCCAGGCTCAGGTACTCAGCCAACAGGAAAGCCAGCAGTTATTCAGTGCTATTGTGCGCGGTGAACTGGAGCAAAGCCAACTGGCCGCAGCCCTGATAAGTATGAAAGTTCGTGGTGAGCACCCTGATGAAATCGCAGGTGCAGCCAATGCACTGCTGGATAATGCACAACCATTTCCACGCCCTGATTACCCCTTCGCAGATATCGTTGGTACAGGTGGCGATGGCAGTAACAGCATTAACATTTCCACCGCCAGTGCATTTGTGGCTGCCGCCTGTGGGCTGAAGGTTGCTAAACATGGCAACCGGAGTGTTTCGAGCCGTTCAGGCTCTTCGGATTTACTGGCAGCATTTGGTATTAAGCTGGACATGTCGGCAGAAACGTCACGCCAGGCCCTGGATGAACTGGGTGTGTGTTTTCTGTTTGCACCGCTTTACCACACAGGGTTCCGCCATGCCATGCCGGTACGCCAGCAACTGAAAACACGCACGCTGTTCAACGTGTTGGGGCCACTGATCAACCCGGCACACCCGCCACTGGCGCTGATTGGTGTGTACAGCCCTGAGCTGGTTCTGCCGATTGCAGAAACACTGAAAGTACTGGGTTACCAACACGCGGCAGTAGTACACAGCGGCGGAATGGATGAAGTGTCATTACATGCCACAGTCCAGGTTGCGGAGCTGAAAGACGGAAAAGTAAGCAGTTATGAGTTACAGGCGAGTGACTTTGGTTTAACGCCTTATGCCAAAGAAGACCTGGCCGGTGGCTCACCAGAAGAAAACCGTGACATTCTGGCGCGTCTGTTACAAGGTAAAGGTACACCTGCTCACGAAGCGGCTGTTGCTGCCAATGTCGCACTTTTGATGCGGCTGTTTGGTGAAGAAGACCTCCGTGTTAACGCCAGTAAAGCACTGGCTGTATTGCGCAGTGGCGAAGCTTATCAGCGTGTTACTGCACTGGCTGCAAGAGGGTAAGAGATGGAAACCGTATTAGCAAAAATCGTCGCAGACAAGGCGATTTGGGTAGAACAACGCAAACAACAACAACCGCTGGCTTCGTTCCAGAATGATGTGCAACCGAGTACCCGTGATTTTTACCATGCCCTTGCTGGCGCCAAAACCGCGTTTATTCTGGAGTGCAAAAAGGCCTCTCCATCAAAGGGACTGATTCGCGAAGATTTTGACCCTGTCGCTATCGCAGGTGTCTATAAGCATTATGCTTCGGCTATTTCAGTTCTGACTGATGAGAAATATTTCCAGGGCAACTTCGATTTTTTACCTCTGGTCAGCAAAACCGTTACACAACCCGTACTGTGTAAAGATTTTATTATCGATCCATACCAGATTTACCTGGCTCGTTTTTACCAGGCTGATGCCTGCCTGCTGATGCTTTCTGTCCTTGATGACGAACAGTACCGTAGCCTGGCCGCTGTCGCGCACAGCCTGAATATGGGCGTACTGACCGAAGTGAGTAATGAAGAGGAACTGGCGCGTGCCATTCACCTTGAAGCACGGGTGGTGGGCATTAATAACCGTGACCTGCGAGACCTGTCTATTGACCTGAACCGTACCAGGACACTCGCCCCGCAACTGGGTAGCGGCGTGACTGTTATCAGTGAATCCGGTATCCATACCTATGGCCATGTTCGCGAACTGAGCCATTATGCCAACGGTTTTCTGATTGGATCCGCGCTGATGGGTGAAACGGATCTGAATACTGCCGTACGCCGGGTGTTACTGGGGGAAAATAAAGTATGTGGTCTGACTCGCCCTGAAGATGCATCAGCAGCATACCGAGCAGGCGCTGTCTATGGCGGGTTGATTTTTGTATCAGGTTCGCCGCGTGCGGTCACCGCTGAACAGGCACGCCTTGTGATGTCTGGCGCGCCTTTACGCTATGTCGGGGTGTTTCGCGACGAGCCGGTGGCTCAGGTCAGTTCACTCGCAGCACAACTGAAACTGTCTGCAATTCAGCTTCATGGTAACGAAACCCAGCAATATATTGATGAACTGCGTTCGGCTTTGCCTGATGACATTGCTATCTGGAAAGCATTGAGCGTTGGTGATTCGCTCCCGAAACGCCAGTTTAACCACGTCTCACGCTATGTTTTCGATAATGGTCAGGGTGGAACGGGTCAGTCTTTTGACTGGTCACTGTTACAAGGCCAGGACCTGAGTGACGTAATGCTGGCCGGTGGGCTCAGTGCAGACAACTGCGTCGAAGCGGCCAAAGCAGGCTGTGCCGGTCTTGATTTTAACTCAGGCGTGGAATCCCAACCTGGTGTTAAAGATCACGAGAAGATTGCCGCTGCGTTTCGCACCTTGCGCGCCTACTAACTTTCGTATTGCCCGAATGCATTCACCGGGAAAAGCCCGGTAGTTAAGGAATACAACAAACATGACGACTTTATTAAACCCGTATTTTGGTGAATTCGGCGGAATGTATGTTCCGCAAATACTGATGCCAGCATTACGCCAGCTTGAAGAAGCGTTTGTCAGTGCGCAAAGCGACCCTGAGTTCCAGGCGCAGTTCACTGATTTGCTGAAAAATTATGCCGGGCGCCCCACTGCCCTTACCCGCTGCCGTAATCTGACTGCGGGAACCAAAACCACGCTGTACCTTAAACGTGAAGATTTGCTCCATGGTGGCGCACATAAAACGAACCAGGTGCTGGGCCAGGCTCTGCTTGCCAAACGCATGGGCAAAACCGAAATCATTGCTGAGACCGGTGCCGGGCAACACGGTGTGGCATCCGCACTAGCCAGTGCACTGCTCGGGCTGAAATGCCGAATCTATATGGGTGCGAAGGACGTTGAGCGCCAGTCTCCAAACGTTTTCCGTATGCGTTTAATGGGCGCGGAAGTGATTCCTGTTCATTCCGGGTCATCGACCCTGAAAGACGCCTGTAACGAAGCTCTGCGTGACTGGTCTGGTAGTTATGAAACCGCGCACTACATGCTGGGTACTGCTGCCGGTCCGCATCCTTACCCGACTATTGTCCGTGAATACCAGCGTATGATTGGCGAGGAAACCCGGGCGCAAATTCTTGAGAAAGAAGGTCGCCTGCCAGATGCCGTCATCGCCTGTGTAGGTGGAGGTTCTAATGCCATTGGTATGTTTGCAGATTTTATTGACGAAACCAGTGTCAGCCTGATTGGTGTTGAGCCAGCCGGCCATGGTATTGAAACCGGTGAACATGGTGCGCCACTCAAGCACGGGCGCGTGGGCATCTATTTCGGTATGAAGTCTCCCATGATGCAAACTGATGAAGGGCAAATTGAAGAGTCATACTCTATTTCTGCCGGGCTGGACTTCCCGTCAGTAGGGCCACAGCATGCATTCCTTAACAGCACTGGCCGCGCAGATTATGTCTCGATCACTGACGATGAAGCGCTGGAAGCGTTTAAAGAACTGAGCCGCCATGAAGGCATCATCCCGGCACTGGAATCTTCCCATGCACTTGCGTGGGCGCTCAAAATGATCAAACAAAACCCGGATAAAGAACAGTTACTGGTTGTTAACTTGTCAGGCCGCGGGGATAAAGACATTTTCACGGTTCACGATATTCTGAAATCCCGGGGGGAAATTTGATGGAACGCTATGATACGCTTTTTGCAACATTGAAATCCCGCAATGAAGGTGCATTTGTTCCTTTTGTTACGCTGGGAGACCCGGGTGTTGAGCAGTCGCTTAAGATTATTGATACGCTGGTTGAAGCTGGCGCAGATGCACTTGAATTGGGTATTCCGTTCTCTGACCCGCTGGCCGATGGGCCGACAATTCAGGGAGCTGCCCTGCGCGCATTTGCGGCAAACGTCACCCCGACCCAGTGTTTTGAAATGCTGGCAATGATTCGCCAAAAACACCCGGATATTCCAATTGGGTTACTGATGTATGCCAACCTGGTTTATAGCCGTGGTATTGATAACTTCTATGCGCGTTGTGAAGAAGTGGGCGTTGATTCCGTACTGGTTGCAGATGTGCCTGTTGAAGAATCTGCTCCTTTCCGCCAGGCCGCAATGCGCCATAATATTGCTCCTATTTTCATTTGCCCACCTAATTCCGATGATGACCTGCTCCGCCAGATAGCTTCCTACGGGCGCGGTTATACCTACCTGTTGTCCCGCGCTGGTGTTACCGGGGCGGAACAACGTGCCAGCCTGCCCATACACCATTTGGTGGAAAAACTGGCTGAGTACCATGCAGTACCACCGTTGCAGGGCTTTGGTATTTCTGAGCCATCTCAGGTGAAAGATGCCATCAGTGCGGGCGCTGCTGGTGCAATTTCCGGGTCAGCTGTAGTGAAAATTATTGAAAAGAACCTGGGTAACCACGCTGAAATGCTCAAAGCATTGGGTGAGTTTGTCACAGTGATGAAAGCTGCAACACGCAGTTAATCAATTCACTATGCCCGTGCGTGCGTAATCGCCATAATGTAAAAATGTCTGGATGATAAAAAACGCCAGCCTGAAATGTATCAGGCTGGCGTTTTTGTTTTCTGCCGCCATAAACTTCATAAAAAAAACAGCATGCTATGATTACTTGCTGCATGCTGTCTTTGTGCTGCGAGTCAATGGAGGTCAGGCGTTCCCTGTCAGAAACGGTAGCCCGCAGAGAACATAAATACCCACGGGTCGATACGCGTTTTAATGCTTTCTTGCTGGTCACCGGCTTTAAATTTCACCGTGGTATCAATGTCCATATACCATACAGACATATTCACCAGCCAGTTTCTGTTAATCAGGTAATCCACCCCGGCCTGCCCGGCAAGGCCCCAGGAATCTTTCAGGCTCAGGTCAGATAATCCGGCATCTTGGCCTGTCTGGTTAAATTTATTATTGAAGAACGTGGTGTAGTTCACCCCGGCACCAATATAGGGGCGCACTTTGCTTTGCCTGTCACCAAAGTACCATTGCGCCATTAATGTCGGCGGTAGTTGGTGTACGGTTGCGATAGTGCCTGTAGATGCAAGGCCTACTTTGTGGCGGAAAGGCGTTGCAGCCAGCAATTCGACCCCCACATTGTCAGTCGCCATATAGGTAAATGTCATACCCAGCTGTGTGTTGTTACTGACATTAAAGCCACCCAACCCAAGCACGTTATCGGACCCTTCGGTTGGACGAACAGTGGCGCTACCTGCACGGACGAAAAATTCACCCGCTTCATGTGCGCTCACCATTCCAGAAAAACAACTCATCGCCAGTAGTGCCACTGTTAACTTTTTCATGCCCATGTCCTTTGTAAGTTTTTTTATAAGCGGCCTGACTATACCTTTACATTTTCCTTTTTTGATCCAACATTGGTCACACTTTGTCAGGTATTTCGACATTCATTGATCCACGTTAATTTGAACTTATTTTGTTAAAAACAATGAATTTGTTTTAGATCAATTTCCTGTAATCGGAGCAAATTACGACTTAGCAGACCTGTTTCAGGCCGGATTGCACAATAGTTATGAAGTTCGGAAACAGGTAAACCGGTGGCAACTTAGCCACAAGATGTTCTGACAACATTCCTTTACAGGGGATGTGACTGACATCCCACCTTGAGCGGTGTACAATCGCCAGCATTTTCATCCTGACACCGACTCAAGGAGAGTGCATGACAATCACGGCAGGTTCTGTTTACCGTGACACAGGTAATTTTTTCCGTAATCAGTTTGTCTCCATCCTTCTGATTGCCCTGCTTTGCGCATTCGTTGCTGTAGCATTAGGGCATGCGTTTTACCCGGATGAGGACCAGATGGCGGCCATGTTGCAGGGTGATAACCTTCAGGGTAGCCAGGGATTTTTCGAGCTGATCCAGAATATGACACCTGAGCAGCAACAGACACTTTTGAAGGCGTCTGCGGCAACGACGTTTTCAGGCCTGATTGCTAACGCCATTCTTGCCGCAAGCTTACTGACTCTGGCAAAACTGGTTTCTGCTGGTCAGCGCGTCAGTGCGTTACATGCAATTGGCCTTTCCGCACCATTAATGCCACGGATGCTCGTGTTAATGTTTATCACCACGTTCGCGGTGCAGATTGGGATTATGGCGATTATTGTGCCTGGCGTTATCCTCGCTATTATTCTGTCAATGGCGCCGGTACACCTGGTTGAGGATAAATCAGGTATTTTTGCGGCATTACGCTCCAGCAGCCGTTTGTGCTGGGCAAATATGCGCCTGGTCGCCCCCGCGATTATCGGCTGGCTGGTTGCCAAAACAGCACTGTTGCTGTTCTCAAGCACCTTTGCAGCCTTGACGCCAACAGGTGGCGCTATTACCGTCAATACCATCAGTAATCTGCTGTCGGCATTGTTGCTTATTTACCTGTACCGCCTGTACATGCTGATCCGTCAGTAAGCCTTTAACCGGCCTGCCCACGTGGCAGGTTATTTTCGATTACGGAAGCCTTTATGAAGCAGTTTCTTGATTTTCTTCCTCTGATTGTCTTTTTTGCTTTTTATAAGCTGTATGACATTTATGTCGCGTCCGGTGCTCTGATTGCCGCAACAGCACTCGCTCTGGTTTACAGTTGGTATAAGTTTCGCAAGCTCGAGAAAATGACACTGGTTACCTTTATTCTGGTTGCCGTGTTCGGTGGGTTAACTATCGCTTTTCACAACGTTGAGTTTATCAAGTGGAAAGTAACCGTTATTTATGTACTGTTTGCCGGTGCGCTTCTGGTCAGCCAGTGGGTAATGAACAAACCACTTATCCAGAGCATGTTAGGCAAAGAGCTGACACTGCCGCAGGTTGTCTGGAAACGGCTTAATTATGCCTGGGCGTTGTTTTTCATCCTGTGCGGGCTGGCGAATATTTATATCGCTTTTTGGCTGCCTGAAAACATCTGGGTTAACTTTAAGGTATTTGGCCTGACGGCACTGACCCTGGTGTTCACATTATTAAGTGGCCTGTATATTTACCGCCATATGCCCCACGAAGAGAATTAGTACCTATGGCGCCAGCTACTGATTAACTAATCAATTAATCAACTACAGGCCCAGCCTCTGCTGGGTGCTTGCTGAATTTGAAAGCCTCAAATACAAAAAACCACTGCAGTGAAATGCAGTGGTTTCAGTGACAGGCAACATGGAAGAATCACTCAGCACTCAGGTGCCTGCAGCAACTTTCACTCCTTTCGCCTTGTGTGATAAGCCCTTCTCGCCACTACAGCACATTAACACCGCAGTAAAGCGCAAACTGGAAAATCAGTGAATACCCAGCCGGTGAGCAAATACAATTTCTTCCTGCAACTCAATGTAAGAGAGTTCCATCAGGTCAGCGAACTCTAGTTGCAGTTGTTTAAAACGTTTAAGAAATTGTGCAGGAGTTAAATTTTCTTTTTCCCGACGAAGATATTCAAAAGCCAGAACAGTAGGGCTTAGCTCGTTTTCCATATAAACCTCAGTGAATGTGACAACGGGTAAATAATACCACAAAGAGAACAAAAAACAACCAGCGGCAAGGATGGAACAATCTGATTAGCATGCTAACATAAATGGTAATCACATGATTATTAATATCATTTTATTAAAATCAGCCAGACTAAACTGTCAATTAACAGCTCTGCAGTTCACACAAATACATTTTGTTGTTACTGACCACTTATGGTTTTCCTGCCACAGCCGATAATTACCATAATTACCCAGGGAAAATAATTATGAATGCGGATATTTTCACAGACCAGTTACCCCATTCTGACTGTGCGACACAGTGCCAGTGGTTTGATGGCAACAAAGAAACTGATGCCCTGATTGCCATCGCAGCAGAATTTATTGCTGAAGAACTCACTGTAACCTGGTTTCGCATTCGCCTGGTGTGCCACAGAGTGTGTGATAGCGAGGGTAAAACTACGTTTTCGGCATCACTGGCTTACATGGAAACCGAGCAGGACGATTATCACGCGTGGTGTGGTCTTGATTGCCTCAATGCAATGAGCTGTATTACAGAAGTTCTTAAGGGAAAGAACTGGAGTGAAGCGGTACTGTTTATTACTCACTATAAAGGCGTGTCATTCTACTGGTGCGGCCCTGTAGCATAAGGTGACAAATCCAGAAGCAATCCCTCTGGGTTGCTGTCAGGGTTCACGTTACAATGCCCTGCACACTCTGAACGGCCTCAGGGCAATGTTTTCGGTGTTGCATCACAGATAACAATGAAAATGCGTGATCAAGGAATAACAAATGACCACACAAAGTGATGCCCCTCAGGGCGATTTAGTTTTACGCACCCTGGCAATGCCAGCAGATACAAATGCTAATGGTGATATTTTCGGCGGCTGGTTAATGTCCCAAATGGATATGGGGGGCGCGATACTTGCCAAAGAAATTGGCCAGGGCCGCGTAGTTACAGTGCGTGTAGAAGGGATGACGTTCTTGCGCCCTGTAGCAGTAGGTGATGTTGTCTGTTGCTATGCACGCTGTGTGAAGCGTGGTACGACTTCCATCAGCATCAATGTTGAAGTGTGGGTGAAAAAAGTTTCATCGGAACCGATTGGTCAGCGCTACCGGGCCACCGAAGCGCTATTTATTTATGTTGCAGTAGATAACCAGGGGAAACCACGCCCACTACCGTGAGCGTGATATAACCGGCGCATCACTCCATAGATGCGCCACCATTAATCCTGAAAATAATGTTCACCACCAGACCTTTCCCCGGGCGACCACTTTCATAGCGCCAGTTACGCATCGCCTGGCGCACATCACGCTCAAACATATTGGCTGGTTTGGCGGATAAAATCTGAATGTTTTCCACACTCCCATCCGCAGCCACATCAAATTTAACCCGAACATTACCTTCAATGCGCAGAGCAAAAGCACGTGACGGGTATTGTGGCTGGTTGCGTGACAACGCTTTAGGGCCACGCGGTGCTGTGTTTACTGGTGCCGTATTTGCCGTTGCATTTTGTGCAGATGATGCACGTGGAGCAGCATTGCCTGTAAAAGGGTTGTCCTGAGGTGGGGCTTTTTGTTCAACCGGTTTTTCGACTGGCTTAACGGGCTCTTTGCGGTGCTCAACCCTTTTAACTGGCTTCGGTTTAGGTTTTGGCTTATGAATGACAACTGGCGCCTCTTTTGGTGCTTCGGGCACAGGCTCCGGTTCAACGACGGGTTCGGGCTCCGGCTCTGGCTGGGTAACCTGGGGTGCAGGCGCCGGAGCGGGTGGTGCTAAATCTGCCGGGTTAACCATGGTAACGGAAATGGGCTGTGCCGGTGAAGGCAGCTCAGTGACCTGATGCATTGAGGTATACAGAATACCTGCCAGTACAGCACCATGTATCACTACCGAAAGCAAGGCAGGCCATGGAAAACGGCGAGGAAAATCAAGGGTCATCGAACTCATCAGTTATCCGGTTAATAGCGCGAAAAGCTAATTTTAAATGCAAATAGCAATCATATTCAACAACCAGACACCGGCCAGGCGCGATTTCCGCAGTATTGGGTAAAATATCGGCTGTATAACCGAATATGTATGACATTTTCGTTGCACCTGCGGAACGATTCACTTACCGTATCGTTACTTTCGTCCCTGATACAGGAGCCTTTCTGTGCTTTACGTGATTTATGCTGAGGATGTAGCCAACTCACTGGATAAACGTATGTCGGTGCGCCCTGCTCACCTTGCGCGTTTACAGTTGTTGCGTGATGAAGGCCGTTTAGTTACCGCCGGACCAATGCCTGCTGTTGATAGTAATGACCCGGGCCAGGCTGGTTTCACTGGCTCCACTGTCATTGCGGAGTTTTCATCGCTGGAAGAAGCACAGTCCTGGGCAAATGATGACCCGTATGTCGCTGCCGGTGTTTATCATAAGGTGGACGTTAAGCCTTATAAGCAAGTATTTTAAGCAGCTTTTAATGAAACGGGCCCACAACGTGTGCAGGCCCGTTTTGCAACTTGCTTTATTAGCAAACCAAATTTCAGCCCTGGGGCTTAGCCAGTGCGATTAATGGCGCAGATGGCACATGTTCCCCGACAACAAAGACATCCACATCCGCCAGTAACTCACCAGCCTGCCCACGCAGTGAATTAGCTGCAGCAGCCATTTGTTCCACCATCGCAGCATTCTGTTGCAGTACGCCTTCCATTTGGTTGACCGCGATATTCACCTGGCTGATGCCATGGCTTTGCTCTGTGGATGAGTGTGAGACCTGGTTTATCAAATCTTTGGTTTCACTGACTGCGCTGGTTGCCTCTGTCATTTTATCAGCCACCTGCTGGGTATATTTCACACCAAGGGTCACTTTCTGCAATGCAGCCTCTATCAACTCTTTGATATCTCGCGCAGCACCAGAAGAACGTTGTGATAAAGTACGCACTTCACCAGCAACTACAGCAAAGCCCTTACCATGTTCGCCTGCCCGCGCAGCCTCTACCGCCGCATTGAGAGCCAGAATGTTGGTCTGGAAAGCAATCCCTTCAATAATGGCTGTGATTTCGGAGATTTTTGCCGAAGAAACGGCGATATCATCAATTGTTTCTTTCAGGCCACCTAATTCACTGCTCGTGTTGTGCACTAATTTATGCACCTGGTGCATCAGTTGGTCGGCATTACGTGTAGTTTCCACATTGCTTTGAACTGTGGCTGACAACTGATTCATACTGGCAGCGGTCTCTTCCAGTGAGGCCGCCTGCGCTTCAGTACGGGATGAAAGATCATCATTACTGGCCGCAATTTCGTGCGCTGCTGTGTCCACCAGGCGTGAGGAAGATTTCACCTGGCTCAGCACTTGAGCCATTTTTTCCACCAGCGCGTTAAAGCTTAATGCAGCCAGGCCAATTTCATCACGACGGCGAACAGCGACAGATTGAGTCAGATCCAGTTCATGACTGATGGTACTGATTTTATCACTGAACAGACGCAACGAGACCGCAATATACCGCAGTACGAAAAAGGACAATAGCGTGCTGATGGCAACAGACAGCACTATAAATGCTGCCAGCATGATTATTGTTGTATTAAATTTTTTATGATTGGCAGCACTGAATGTTTCGGCGTGCTGATAATTATATTGGATCTGTTGGTTAAGCCCGTGAGTTAATTCATCGGACATTCTCGCCATCTCACCACCGCTCTTTAACATCGACACAGCAGCAGCCTGGCCAACTGCCTCATTCGCGGTGAATAAGTCATTAAGTACCTGCATATAATTCGCCATAATGGCAAGGTTTTTATCTGTCAATTGCTTATCGTTAGTATCTGAAACCAGCATACTGCGATACTTTTTGAGTGATGCAATACTCTGGTTCATTGCATCGAGCGCATCGTTTTTATGCTGGCTCATGAGTGAGTCATCATGGCTTAGCAAGTACAGATAAATTTCACGGCGCGCTTTTTCACGAAAATCGATGGTACTTTGTAGCTGTTTGATACTAGGGAGGCTATTCGTAGTAATGTAGTCAAAGCTGGTTATCGAACTTTTATAGACAGACAACGACCAGACACCTACAACAATGACGGAAATAATAGAAATTGCAAATGCAATAAGAAGCTTGTGTACGATACGCATAGTTTTTCCTGTTTGTCCATTTCCATAACTCCGATTTATCGGCACTATGCCTTTGATCGTTAGAGTATAAAATGATCAGTAATACAACAGGAAGGAACCGCTGAGAAATATATTCAGTGAAATCCGTAGCATATCCATTCAGTTTTTTTAGTTTCAAAAGTAAGCAATATAATAAAGGGCACCGGTTATATTGTTATCTTATGCTCCGTTTGTTTATTTTTAACAAAAATAAAACAATAAATAAACGATTAACAAACAGCCTCTGGCGACCCCGGCTCCATTACTGTTTGAGCGTACTATGGTAAAGCCGGATAAACTCATTGACGGGCACCGCACGGGAATAATACCAGCCCTGGCCAATGGCTGTTGCATGGGCTGACAGAACAATCTCTTTCTCTTCCCGAGTTTCAATACCCTCAAAAACTATCGTCTTATTCAACGGGACAATAATGCTCAGCAACGCATCTAGCATCGCTTTCTTAAAGTCATCCCCCAGGCCGCGGACAAAATATTTATCGAGCTTAATTTCATCAAAAGTAATTTCTGTGAGCCAATGAATATTTGCCACACCTGTCCCAAAATCATCTAACGACACCAGATACCCCAGCCGTTGGAGTTCTCGCGCCGACTCAGCAATAATTTTATAATTAATATCTGTTTTTTCGGTTATTTCCATTTTAATCTGCTGCCGCATACAGCCGGAACTGTCTGCCAGAGCATTAAGATAGGGTAAAAACGTTGCGTCCGTAATATCGTGCTTGCCTACGTTAATACTCAAGGTGAAATCAGGATGCTGCGCAATTAAACCGGACATATCCACCAGTGACTGCTCAATAACAAACCGGGTAATCTGCCGATAAATTCCCAGGCGCTCGGCAAGTTTAATAAAAAACTCAGGGGAGACATTGCCATAGACATCATCTTTCCAACGCACCAATACTTCTGCACCAACAATAGACTCATCAGACAGGCGATACTGTGGCTGGTACTCCAGGTGAAGAAGATGGTAGTAAACCGCTTTTTTCAGGCGGGCATCGATAGAGTTAATCCTCCCCAGCCACACCATTAATGCAAACCCTGCTAAATAACCTGCACCAGCTCCCAGTGCGATAATCACCAGCAACACACCTGAAGGTAAGCCAGCCAAAGCGTTGTTTTGTGTTGTCGTTTCAACACACAAATCAAATTGCTTACTACAGATACGTTGTTGTGAGCGCTGCGTAAACAGTGACAACCAGCTATGGCTGTCAACCGGTGATGGTGCGGAAAATGTATCAAAGACATAAGAACCATTGCGGGTAATCAGATGCCAGTCCAGCATTAAATCACTCATATACTGCATTTTGATATTTACCGGCGAGGTAAATATCACCGTATTACCTTTTACAATCAGGTCATTTGTTTTCTTTACTGGCAGCATATCTACGGCATGGCGGTAAAAAGTGCGCCCTTCTGAATGCGAGTAGTACCCCGTTTCTGGCAATACAGCTGCATGCTTCAAAATCCCCCATCCTGCCGTACAAATTATTTTCCCTTGCCAGACCCGCCCAATATCCTGCACTAATTCATATTCCAGCGTTACACGCCTCAGCAGGTTGATATCATCAACTGTACATTCGGGATACGGGCTATTACTGGCAACCTGCTGTGCAGTGTCTAACTCTTTGGCCACTCGTTCTGCCTGTGACAGGATATGTGCCGACATCCCCGTCTGGTTTTCAAGTGTCAATGTTGTGCTGACCAGTTGTGTCAGAAGTAGTGTAACAATCATACTGACAATCGCTGCCAGTATGGGAATCAGGCGTTTTCCGGTTAACAGGCGCGCCTTAAAATTTGGAGTATTCTGATTTTCCACGCGCTATCCATCTCCACGAGTTATTACCAGTAAGGTACCAGCCAGCCCCTGAATCTTGCTAAAGATAATATCGGCAAACGTGACAAGCTTCTTTACCCCATTACAGGGCAACTCAGTGTGACTGACAAACCAAAAGTAACCAATAAACGGAGAGATGCGCGCATCGGCGACGCCAGTGACGGGTTTTGTTTGAAGAGTATTGATAAGAAAACCGGGCACGTAATGTGCCCGGCAGGCTATATATCGTAGATTGAAAACAGCAAAGAATTGCGCTGACGATTAACGATACATTTGCGGATTGCGTGAATACGCATATTCCGGCGGGATTGTGCTTCCAGCCAGCGGGTTTTCCTCCGCTGCGACTGGCGTAGCATCCGCCAACGCCCAACTTCTGTACGACTGTGTCTCATTTTATATTGGCTCACAATACAACAAGTAGGGGTATTATACGCCCAGGTAATTACCCGAAAAGCTGTTTTCACCCGTTTTTTTCTTTGATAAGCACAATCTTGTGCGTACACTCAAAAGTATACGGAAGATAAAGGATTTTTACCTATGGCGACGCTCTACACGCTGGTGAACTGGCTGGTAATTTTGGGCTATTGGCTACTGATAGCCAGTGTGACATTGCGTATTTTAATGAAGCGCCGTGCAGTACCATCGGCTATGGCCTGGCTACTTGTTATTTATATTCTCCCTCTGGTTGGTGTCATCGCTTACTTGTCATTTGGTGAGCTTCACTTAGGGAAACGCCGTGCAGAACGCGCCCGCGACATGTGGCCTTCCACTGCTAACTGGTTAAAAGCCTTAAAAGAAAGCAAACACATCTTCGCCAACGAAAACAGCACTGTAGCGGAATCTTTATTCCAGCTGTGCGAACGCCGCCAGGGTGTGGGTGGTGTTAAAGGGAACCAGCTTCAGTTGCTGACAGAGACAGATGATGTCATGCATGCCCTGATTCGCGATATCCAGTTAGCCCGGCATAATATCGAGATGGTGTTCTATATTTGGAATCCTGGTGGTCTTGCCGATGAAGTTGCCGAGTCACTGATGGCTGCAGCACGTCGCGGTGTACATTGCCGCCTGATGCTCGATTCTGCGGGTAGCCTGGCGTTCTTTCGCAGCCCCTGGCCGGCTATGATGCGCAATGCCGGTATTGATGTGGTCGAATCACTGAAAGTTAACCTGATGCGTGTTTTCCTGCGGCGTATGGACTTACGCCAGCACCGGAAAATGGTCATGATTGATAATTATGTTGCTTACACTGGCAGTATGAACCTGGTTGACCCGCGTTATTTCAAACAGGATGCCGGCGTGGGCCAGTGGGTGGATTTGATGGCTCGCATGGAAGGCCCTATTGCTACAACAATGGGAATTGTTTATTCCTGCGACTGGGAAATTGAAACCGGAAAGCGGCTGCTGCCTCCCCCACCGGATGCGAATATCATGCCCTTTGAAGAAGCCAGTGGCCACACAATACAGACCATTGCTTCAGGCCCGGGGTTCCCGGAAGATCTGATACACCAGGCATTATTAACTGCGGTATATGCTGCGCGTGAAAACCTGGTTCTCACTACGCCTTATTTTGTTCCAAGTGACGATCTCTTACACGCGATCTGCACGGCGGCCTTGCGTGGTGTGAATGTCAGCCTGATTTTACCTAAAAAAAATGATTCATTGCTGGTAGGCTGGGCCAGCAGAGCTTTCTTTGCGGAGTTACTGGCAGCAGGTGTTAAGATCTACCAGTTTGAAGGCGGTCTTCTGCACACGAAAAGCGTACTGGTCGATGACGAACTCAGTCTGGTTGGCACGGTCAACCTGGATATGCGCAGTTTATGGCTGAATTTTGAAATTACCCTGGTTATCGATGACCAGGGCTTTGGCAACGATTTGGCTGCTGTTCAGGATGACTATATCTCGCGTTCTACTTTGCTTAATGCCCGCGACTGGGTAAAACGACCGCTATGGCAACGAATAACTGAGCGAGTGTTTTACTTCTTTAGTCCATTGTTGTAAAAAGGCCCCAAAAGCCTATGACTGCGGATGTATAAAGATGGATATGGACCTGAATAACCGCCTGACTGAAGATGAAACTCTTGAGCAGGCTTACGATATTTTTCTGGAACTGGCGGGCGATAACCTGGACCCGGCAGACATCATTTTATTTAATCTCCAGTTCGAAGAGCGTGGCGGCGCAGAACTTTTTGACCCGTCTGAAGAATGGGCGGAGCATGTCGATTTCGATCTGAATCCTGACTTCTTCTCAGAGGTTGTTATTGGTCTGGCAGAGGAAGACGGTGGTGAACTGAATGATGTGTTTGCACGTATTCTTCTGTGCCGTGAGAAGAGCCATAAGCTGTGCCATATTCTGTGGCGTGAATAATTGCCCCGGTTATAACGGCTCAGCCTGAAAAAAAACCTGAATGCGTTAAACATTCAGGTTTTTTATTCACACTATACACAGCCGCACAGGCCGGGTGTATTTACAGCGGGTCAACCTTCAGGCAGGAAACCGCATGGCGGAAACTACCTTCCAGTACCGGTCGCGTTTTTGCACATTCCGGGCCAGCCATAGGGCAACGGGTACGGAACACACAGCCTGAAGGCGGGTTGATTGGTGATGGCAATTCCCCTTCCAGCAACTGTATTGTTTTATTGCGCTCCTGGTCAGGGTCCGGCACCGGCACAGCAGACATCAGTGCCCGGGTGTACGGGTGCAGAGGGTTGTTATACACCTCATCGTAAGTCCCCAACTCTACGGCATGGCCAAGGTACATAACCAGTACCCGGTCAGAGATATGTTTTACCACTGCCAGGTCGTGGGCAATAAAAATCAAAGATAACCCCATTTCCCGCTGCAGTTGCTGCAACAGATTAACGACCTGCGCCTGAATGGAAACATCAAGGGCTGAAACCGGCTCATCACAAATGATAAGCTTTGGTTCAAGGATAAGTGCCCGGGCAATACCAATACGCTGGCACTGGCCACCTGAAAACTCATGCGGGTAACGGTTGACCAGGTTCGGCAACAGCCCCACTTTCATCATCATCGTTTTAACCCGGTCCTTTACTTCCTGGCGGGGCATTTTCGGGTGATAAGTGCGCAACGGTTCAGCAATGATATCGCCAATCGTCATGCGCGGGTTCAGCGATGCCAGCGGGTCCTGGAAGATCATCTGGATATCGCTGCGCACTTCACGCCACTGTTCCTGGTTCATCCCTGTCAGGTTTTTACCCAACCAGGCAACGTGCCCTTCAGTCGCTTTCACCAACCCGATAATTGCCCGGGCAAATGTAGATTTACCGCATCCGGATTCACCTACAACGCCCAGCGTTTCCCCTTCATACAGGCGCAGGGTCACCCCATCTACCGCTTTGAGGGTTTTAGCGGGTTGCCAAAACCACTGCTTGCTGTCACGAATATCGAAATGGACTTTCAGGTCAGTAATTTCGAGCAGCACTTTCTTTTCTTCTGCCAGCGCGTTCATGCCAACTCCTCCACTGACTTAAAGCAGGCGCGTAACCGGCCTTCACCAAAGGATTCCAACGGTGGCGTATTCTCACAACCTTCAGATGCATATGGGCAACGCGGCTGGAACGGACAACCTTTGGGTAATTTCAACAGGTTCGGCGGGTTACCTGGAATGGTGTCCAGAGCCTCACCTTCTTTATCAAGGCGCGGTACAGCACTCAGCAACCCCAATGAATAAGGGTGTGACGGGTGGTAGAACACATCCCGTGCGCTGCCATATTCCATGGTGCGCCCGGCATACATCACCAGTACTTTGTCACAGATACCTGCAACAACGCCGAGGTCGTGGGTAATCATGATAATAGCGGTATTGAATTCATGTTTCAGTTCATTCAACAACGTCATGATTTGTGCCTGGACAGTGACATCCAGTGCCGTGGTGGGTTCATCAGCAATCAGCAGTTTTGGCCGGCATAACAATGCCATTGCTATCATCACACGCTGGCGCATCCCGCCTGAGAATTCATGGGGAAACATTCTCATGCGCTTACGAGCTTCAGGCATTTTGACCGCATCAAGCATACGCACTGATTCTTCAAACGCTTCTGCCTTGCTCATCTTTTTATGCAGCATGAGCACTTCCATCAGTTGCTCGCCCACTCGCATATAAGGGTTAAGGGAAGTCATTGGATCCTGAAAAATCATGGAGATCTGTTCCGCACGCAGGCGGTTCAGTTCATGCTCTGGCAGGTTAAGAATTTCTCGCCCACCAAATGTGGCGGATCCATCAATACGCCCGTTTGAAGCCAGTAACCCCATCAAAGCAAATGCGGTTTGTGATTTACCCGAGCCGGACTCCCCCACAATCCCCAGAGTTTCACCGGCATTCAGGGTAAAGTTCAGGTCATTAACAGCAGTAACATCACCATCCGGGGTACCAAAAGTTACCCGCAGATCTTTAACATTTAATAAGGACTCACCCGCTAACGGGGATGCACCCACTACAGAACTAATAAGCGAAGCCATGGGTACTCCTTAACGGTCTTTCGGGTCGAGGGCATCACGCAAGCCATCGCCAATGAAGTTAAAACAAAACAGCGTCACTACCAGGAAACCCGCCGGGAATAACAATAACCACGGGGAAACTTCCATTGAGTTCGCACCATCGCTCAGCAATGCGCCCCAACTGCTTAATGGTTCCTGAGTACCTAACCCAAGGAAACTGAGGAAGGATTCAAACAAGATCATGCTGGGAACCAGCAACGAGGCGTAAACGACCACCACGCCCAGAACGTTTGGCACAATGTGGCGAACAACGATATTGCCGGTAGATACACCACCAACCTGGGCTGCTTCAATAAACTCTTTGCGTTTCAGGCTCAAAGTTTGCCCGCGGACAATACGCGCCATGTCCAGCCAGGAAACCATACCTATTGCCACAAAAATCAGCAGGATGTTTTGCCCAAAGAAGGTAACCAACAGAATGACGAAGAACATAAACGGAAAGGAGTTAAGGATCTCCAGCAGACGCATCATCACTGAGTCAACTTTTCCCCCAAGGTAGCCGGAAAGTGAACCATACAAAGTGCCCAGTATCACAGCGACCAGTGCAGCAGACACCCCAACCATCAGGGAAATTCGCCCACCAATTGCCACACGAACCAGCAGGTCACGGCCAGATGAATCAGTACCGAAATAGTGACCAGAAGCAAAATCTGGCCCACTGGACATCATGTTCCAGTCGGTATCGAAATAAGTAAACGAAGACAACATTGGGGCAAAGGTAACAAAGAGTGCAATCAGCACCAGTACCACCAGGCTTGCCACTGCAGCGCGGTTATGAATAAAACGCCGCCGCGCATCCTGCCATAAGCTACGGCCTTCCACTTCAAGCTTTTCGCTGAAGTTTTCCAGGGCCTCACTGTTTTTCTTGCTCAACATTTGGCTAACTCCAGCATCAATAACGAATTTTTGGGTCGATCACGGCATAAAGCACATCGACAACAGCATTGAAAACAATAGTCAGGGCCCCGACTAAAATCGTCAGGCTCAGTACCAGTGAGTAGTCACGGTTCAGCGCACCGTTAACAAACAACTGGCCAATCCCCGGTAAACCGTAAATTGTTTCAATCACCATCGAACCCGTGATAATCCCAACAAATGCTGGCCCCATATAAGAGAGCACAGGTAATAACGCAGGCTTCAGTGCGTGGCGCATAACAATGCGGCGCATAGGCAGCCCTTTAGCGCGCGCAGTACGAATGAAGTTAGAGTGCAACACTTCAATCATTGAGCCACGCGTAATACGCGCGATACTGGAAATATAGGACAGCGAAAGTGCGACCATTGGCAGCAACATATATTTGAGTTCGCCCCCATTCCAGCCACCACCCGGCAGCCACCGTAATGTAATGGCAAAGATCATGACCAGCAGTGGCGCGACAACAAAACTGGGAATAACCACACCTGTCATGGCAAAACTCATGACTATGTAATCCCATTTGCTGTTCTGTTTGAGTGCGGCAATCACCCCAGCGGTAACGCCCAGCACAATAGCCAACAAGAAGGCAGCCGCACCCAGTTTTGCTGAAACCGGGAATGATGCAGCAACCAAATCATTGACACTGTAATCTTTATATTTGAACGAAGGCCCAAAGTCCCCATGTGCCAGTTGTTTCAGATAATGAAAATACTGGGTCATCATTGGATCATTGAGATGATACTTCGCTTCGATGTTTGCCATAACTTCTGGCGGCAGGTTGCGCTCCCCGGTAAATGGACTTCCCGGAGCAAGGCGCATCATAAAGAAAGAAATAGTAATAAGAATAAAAAGTGTCGGAATTGCTTCCAGACAGCGACGTAAAATAAATTTCAACATTGCCCGTACCTTCTGGCGTGTGCCTTTGCACTGCGATGAAATAAGACACAGTGAGGCAGAGCAAACGCCCTGCCTCACAAACGGCCATTAATGTTTGATAATGTACAAATCTTTCACATAAACATTATCAAGCGGGTCTTTACCGGTATAACCACCAACCCATGGTTTCACCAGGCGGGCGTTAACATAGTAATAGACCGGGACAATGACGGAATCTTTGTCAAGCTGTTGCTCTGCTTTGTTATACAACTCAGCACGTTCTTCTTCTGTTTTCACTTTCAGTGTATCAGCCATTATTTTATCAAAGGCTTCACTCTTATAGTGTGCGGTGTTGTTAGAGCTGTCGGACAGCATAGTATTCAGGAATGAACTCGGTTCATTGTAATCTGCACACCAACCAGCACGCGCAACCGAGAAGTTACCCTGATGGCGGTTGTCGAGGAATGTTTTCCATTCCTGGTTATCCAGTTTGACATTGGCGCCAATGTTTTTCTTCCAGATAGAAGAAACTGCAATAGCCAGTTTTTTGTGCAGGTCAGACGTATTGTAAAGCAGGTCGAAGGACAGCGGTTTATCTTTAGTGAAGCCAGCTTCTTCCAACAATTTGCGCGCTTCTTCATTACGTTTTGCCTGGCTCCAGCCAAACCATGCAGGCTGAGTCAGTTTAGCGCCATCGGTATACGGCGGTGTGTAACCATAAGCTGGCAGGTCGCCCTGGTTTTTCACTTTATTGACAATGATATCGCGATCCAGGCTCAACTTAAGCGCAGTACGGACACGCACATCATTGAATGGCGGTTTTTGGTTGTTAATTTCGTAGTAATAGGTGCACAGATACGGGTCAACATGTACCTGATTTGGGATTTCTTTTTTCAGTTTCTGGAACAGTTCAATCGGTAACTGGTTGTAAGTCATATCAATTTCACCGCTACGGTAGCGGTTAACATCGGTGACTTCAGAAGAAATTGGCAGGTAGGTTACCTGGTTAATTACCGTTTTGGCATTGTCCCAGTACTGTGGGTTACGCACCAGGTCGATACGTTCGTTCACCACCCAGTCTTTCAGTGTGTAAGCACCGTTGGTAACGATGTTACCCGGCTGAGTCCACTTTTCACCGTATTTTTCAATTGCGGCTTTTGGTACCGGAGACAACGATGCGTGAACTAACAATTTATAGAAATAAGGCACTGGCTCACTCAGTGTGACTTCCAGTGTATGGTCATCCAGCGCTTTCACACCTAAAGTGTCTGGCGCTTTTTTCCCGGCAATAATATCGTCAATATTGGCTACGTGGCCGTATTGCAGGTAGCTCTCATAAGGAGAAGCTGTTTTCGGGTCAGCCAGGCGCTCCCAGCTGTAAACAAAATCTTGTGCGGTAACAGGTTCACCATTGGACCATTTCGCATCTTTACGCAGGTGGAAAGTCCAGACTTTAAAGTCTTTATTTTCCCATTTTTCTGCAACACCCGGGACGGGGTGACCTTGCAAATCAGTAATCAGAAGGCCTTCAAACAGATCGCGGTTGACGTTAGCTTCCGGCACACCTTCAATTTTATGCGGATCCAGCGACTGGATCTCGGCACCATTATTACGAACCAGTGTTTGTTTTTCTGCCAGTTGGACACCGGCTGGTACATTCGCAGCCATTGCAACGTTACCAGCAAATAGCGCAGTAAAAATCCCTGCAGCTACCAGATTTTTTTTCGTGATGACGGACATTGTGTTGATACTCCACTCATTATAATTACTGGCTTTACAGCCAGACTGTTTTCCCCTTTGGGGGCCTGTACAGCGCAGGAGCTTTCGCGTCTGCCAGGTTATTGTTGTTTTACTGCTATCACCGACTTCATTTATTACCGGCCGCACTTGTAAGTACCGCCTGTGTCGATTCTTTCTCACCTCACCTTTCCTGTCATAAAGGCGGGGATTTCTGTTCAAGTGTAAAAGCCAGCGCAATACGACGCTGTGACGACTTTTCTGGCGGAAAGTAGCAAACCCACTCCGGCCAGGCTAATACAATTTGCAGATTTGTTAAACTGAGAGGCATTCACTACAAGAATGCGTTCACAATTACCTCCCGGAAAACACACCGGAAGGCAGAACAATCCTTGTAATTACAGAGAATTAAAAAAAACGGGGTGAGCTATGTGCATTTGTAAAAATTGTAACATTGCTCATTTTCCACAAAAAACTTAACAACTGCTTATTTTTAGTACATTCGTCTGCGCGAAGGTGAGTTTTACTAATATCATTTCAGGAAAGCCCCAGCAAGAGCCAATTTGTCGTGTCATTCAAATAACAAATTGAACGCCTAATTATTAATCAGCATTGCTACTAATTTACGTGTTTTCAAAAGTTTCTCTTATAGTAAGCAGACTGTTTTATACGGGGTGAGTACAAAGAAAGACAAGGTGGTGTACGCCGCAGGAGAGGAAAAGCGGAATAAGTTTTTCCGCTTTTGTGATCAAGGCTAAAAAAATTTTACCCGAGCAGACCGGGGAAAAGCGCACGCACCCCGGTGACAATAAACTCAATACCAAGTGACATCAGTAACAAGCCCATAATACGGGTGATAACGTTGATACCCGTTTGCCCCAAAAAACGGACCAGCCATGGAGCAAGCCTGAAAATAAACCAGCAGCACACCGCAAAAAGTGCAATGGACAGCGTAAACCCGACCATATAGGTCCATGTGTGATAGCGCGTTCCCCAGACAATAGTGGAACTGATAGCGCCCGGCCCTGCCATTAATGGTAACGCCAGGGGGACGACACCCACGCTCTCACGGATGGCCGTTTCTGATTTTTCCTGTTTATTCTGCTTATCTTCGCCCAGTTTCCCGCTGATCATCGACATCGCAATAGTGACAACCAGAATACCTCCGGCAATACGGAACGAATCAATTGAGATACCAAACAATTGCAGAATGCCATCTCCAAGGAACAGCGAGGTCCACAAAATAATCGCTACCGACAGATTAGCCGTCAGGTTAGTTTTATTTCTTGCCGCCGCTGTCTGGTAGCTGGTCATGCTGATAAATACCGGAATGATGCCAACCGGGTTGACCAGTGCAAACAGTCCAATAAAGAACTTAAAAAATGTCGATAAATCGAACAATGATTGTGTCACGCAGAGCTCCGTTCACGCGCTGAAAATAGCTGCGCTACTCTAAATGAAAAACCTTCAACAGACTATGGGATTTACTGTACTCATCCGATTACCTTAGAAAAAGTTACATTTTAGCCGCATTCATGTTACTTACATGTTTCATATATGATAGTGTGAAATAATTGTTTTGTAAGTAAATTAACCATCATTAACACATATGTTCGTTTCCTATGCTGAAAGGAGTCAGCTTCAATAGAAATTGACCTGGATCATGAAATACGCCCTGATATGTGAGTAATCTTTACTTGCCGCCAGGGAAAAAAACAGTGACCCAATCAGGTAATGTTGAAGGTAAGGCTCTTTTAGTAAATCAGCAGAAAGTTAAAGAAAACTGAACATAGTTGGTAGTGATGGTTTCTTGATACAACTGGCGCTGTCTATACTGACTCTCGGGCAGCTGGTTTACTAAAAGAGTTTAACATTTATCAGGAGAGCATTATGGCTGTTACTAATGTCGCTGAACTTAACGCACTCGTAGAACGAGTGAAAAAAGCCCAGCGTGAATATGCCAACTTTACTCAAGAGCAAGTAGATAAAATCTTCCGCGCCGCCGCTCTGGCTGCTGCAGATGCTCGTATCCCACTCGCTAAAATGGCCGTTGCTGAATCTGGCATGGGTATCATTGAAGATAAAGTGATTAAAAACCACTTTGCTTCTGAATATATCTATAACGCCTATAAAGATGAGAAGACTTGTGGTGTCCTTTCTGTAGACGACACTTTCGGCACTATGACCATTGCTGAACCTATCGGCATTATCTGTGGTATCGTCCCGACTACCAACCCGACTTCTACTGCTATCTTTAAGTCACTCATCAGCCTTAAAACCCGTAACGCAATTATCTTCTCTCCGCACCCTCGTGCAAAAGACGCCACCAATAAAGCCGCTGATGTTGTGCTGCAGGCTGCTATCGCTGCTGGCGCACCAAAAGATTTGATTGGCTGGATAGACCAACCTTCTGTTGAACTGTCTAACGCATTAATGCATCACCCGGATATTAACCTGATCCTCGCCACTGGTGGCCCGGGCATGGTTAAGGCTGCTTACAGTTCCGGTAAACCTGCTATTGGTGTAGGTGCTGGTAACACTCCGGTAGTTATCGATGAAACCGCCGATGTTAAACGCGCTGTCGCTTCTGTACTGATGTCCAAAACCTTCGATAACGGCGTGATTTGTGCTTCTGAACAGTCTGTTGTTGTTGTCGATTCCGTTTATGACGCAGTGCGTGAACGCTTTGCCAGCCATGGCGGCTACATGCTGCAAGGTAAAGAGCTTAAAGCCGTTCAGGACGTTATCCTGAAAAATGGCGCGCTGAATGCCGCCATTGTTGGCCAGCCTGCAGTGAAAATTGCTGAGCTCGCTGGTTTCACCGTACCAGAAACCACCAAAATTTTGATTGGTGAAGTTTCCGTGGTTGATGAAAGCGAACCTTTTGCACACGAAAAATTGTCTCCGACTCTGGCAATGTACCGTGCGAAAGATTTTGCAGATGCTGTTGATAAAGCAGAAAAATTGGTTGCAATGGGCGGTATCGGTCACACATCTTGCCTGTACACTGACCAGGACAACCAACCAGAACGTGTTGCTTTCTTCGGCCAAATGATGAAAACCGCACGTATTCTGATCAACACCCCGGCTTCACAGGGTGGTATCGGTGACCTGTATAACTTTAAACTCGCACCTTCCCTGACGCTGGGTTGTGGTTCCTGGGGTGGTAACTCCATCTCTGAAAACGTTGGTCCTAAACACCTGATCAACAAGAAAACCGTTGCTAAGCGAGCTGAAAACATGTTGTGGCATAAACTTCCGAAATCTATCTACTTCCGCCGTGGTTCACTGCCCGTCGCGTTAGATGAAGTGATTACTGATGGTCACAAACGTGCTCTGATCGTGACCGACCGGTTCTTGTTCAACAATGGTTATGCTGACCAGATTACTTCTGTACTGAAAGCTGCTGGTGTTGAAACTGAAGTGTTCTTTGAAGTTGAAGCTGACCCAACACTGACAGTTGTTCGTAAAGGTGCTGAACTGGCTAATTCCTTCAAACCAGACGTTATCATCGCCCTGGGTGGTGGTTCTCCGATGGATGCGGCTAAGATCATGTGGGTGATGTACGAACATCCGGAAACTCACTTCGAAGAACTGGCTCTGCGTTTCATGGATATCCGTAAACGTATCTATAAATTCCCGAAAATGGGCGTGAAAGCGAAAATGATCGCTGTCACCACTACTTCTGGTACTGGTTCTGAAGTTACTCCGTTTGCAGTGGTAACCGATGATGCTACTGGTCAGAAATATCCGTTAGCTGACTACGCACTGACTCCTGATATGGCTATTGTCGACGCCAATCTGGTTATGGATATGCCGAAGTCACTGTGTGCATTTGGCGGCCTTGATGCAGTAACTCACGCACTGGAAGCCTATGTTTCTGTGCTGGCATCTGAGTTCTCCGATGGCCAGGCTCTGCAGGCTCTGAAACTGTTGAAAGAAAACCTGCCGGCTTCTTATCACGAAGGTTCTAAAAACCCGGTAGCGCGTGAACGTGTTCACAGTGCTGCAACCATCGCAGGTATCGCGTTTGCCAACGCCTTCCTGGGTGTTTGCCACTCTATGGCTCACAAACTGGGCTCTCAGTTCCACATTCCTCACGGTCTGGCAAACGCCCTGTTAATCGCTAACGTTATTCGTTATAACGCCAACGATAACCCAACCAAACAGACTGCATTTAGCCAGTACGACCGTCCGCAGGCACGCCGTCGTTACGCAGAAATTGCTGACCATTTGGGCCTGAGCGCTCCTGGTGACCGCACTGCTGCGAAAATTGAGAAACTGCTTGCATGGCTGGAAAGCATTAAGGCTGAACTGGGTATTCCTAAATCTATCCGCGAAGCGGGTGTTCAGGAAGCCGACTTCCTTGCTCATGTCGATAAACTGTCTGAAGATGCATTCGATGACCAGTGTACTGGCGCTAACCCGCGTTACCCGCTGATCTCCGAGCTGAAACAGATTCTTCTGGATACTTTCTATGGTCGTGAATACGTAGAAGGCAAACCAGCAGAAAAAGCAGTTGCACCTAAAGCAGAAAAGGCTGATAAAAAAGCCAAAAAAACCGCTTAACATCGGTTAAAACGACATGGATTTTGAACCCGCTACGGCGGGTTCTTTTTTATCTGTCATTTGCTGTTTTACCCTTCAAATGCGCTGTAAGCCCTTCCCGTTGTACTCCCCTGCTCAAGTACTCTCAGTGCTCGCTGCATGGTTCCTGCCTCTGTATTTGAACGCATATTTATTGCTGATACAGGTTCATATACACAAGGCACAGCGATTAAATACCACAGCGATTAGATAGCACGGGAACAGTAAATGGAAGTTACCGTTAATCTGGTTTGCTAAGGGAGCAAATGAGAGGGCCTGCGAGGGCTGTACACGGCTGCGATAGTTCACCTGATGACTTGTACTGCCATTTATCAAAACGGCCTGTACAGGCTGGCAGAAGCGATTACACCAGGGCATCATTCTGGGTGATTCACGCTTGCCAGCAACCGGCATTCCGCCAGGACGACGTGAAGCCGGTTGGTTTAATTAGCACATGATTGAGCCAGGCAACTTATTAGATTTAGTTAAGCTTTTTCTGAATACCGGGCAAGGCGCCGTGAATAATTGCGTCTTTATAGTGTTTACGGCAAACAGAAACATAACGCTCATTGCCCCCAATAACTACCTGCTGGCCTTCATTATATGGCCTGCCGGACTCATCCAGACGCAAAACCATACTGGCTTTCCGCCCACAAAAACAAATAGTCTTCAACTCAACCAGCTTATCTGCCCATGCGAGCAAATATTGACTGCCGCTAAATAATTCCCCACGAAAATCAGTTCGTAACCCATAGCACAGTACAGGAATATCCAGGTTATCAACCACGTCAGACAATTGCCGAACTTGTTCACGTGTCAAAAATTGACTTTCATCAACTAATACACAATGTAATGGTGACTGTGCAGCGGAATCACGAATTTCAGTGAATAGATCCGTCGTATTGTTATACAACTGAGCTGGCGAAGACAGGCCAATACGTGAACTCACCTTGCCAGCACCGAAGCGATCATCAATTTCTGCTGTATATACCAGGCTGCGCATCCCACGTTCCTGGTAATTGTAAGAGGATTGCAGCAATGCCGTTGATTTCCCGGCGTTCATTGCAGAGTAGTAAAAATAGAGCTGAGCCATGAATGAATAAACCTTTCAACACACAATACGCGCGCAGTTTACCATACTCCGGTTGCTATGGAGCTTTTTCCTTGCTTCCGCAAGGGGCATTGGGTGTCACATTTATCTTATATTCACTGGCGAAAATTTGATTTTCATTACTCATTCCAGCTGACTTTGTGCAAATGATTACTCTCCATACAACATCCGTTTAGTAAACGGATGCTAAACAACCCTGCACTGTGAAGTTAGCAAAACATGAACTGAAGCGGAGAGGAACTACCTGTAATGGCGAATTTATGCTCTGCACTGATGCTACTAACTGAATGGAAAAGTAATTTTCCATAATGAAAGTCTTAACAATCTGAGTGGTTTATCTATAGATAATACAAAAGAGTGATATTAAAGAAGCTAAATTCTATTACAAAACGTGTTTGGTATTAGCCATAATGGGAAAAGGGATGTTGCTGATACTCCCTGCGCCGGGTTTTTATAACGGTCATTTTTTAAAGTTATTAGTTAAAAAATGGATGCATATCGCGTTATTTTGATTTCCTTACATTCACACCTATTGCACTGTATAAATTAAGGCTCTATTATTAGCCCAACAAGCCACCCCCAATATAAGTTTGAGATTACTACAATGAGCGAAGCACTTAAAATTCTGAACAACATCCGTACTCTTCGTGCGCAGGCCAGAGAATGCACTCTGGAAACTCTGGAAGAGATGCTGGAAAAATTAGAAGTTGTCGTAAATGAACGTCGCGAAGAAGAAAGCGCAGCAGCTGCTGAAATTGAAGAACGTACCCGCAAGCTGCAGCAATATCGCGAAATGCTGATTGCTGATGGTATTGATCCTAATGAACTGCTGAACTCAATGAGCAGCGGCAAAACCACCGGCAAAGCTAAACGTGCTGCACGTCCGGCTAAATATAGCTATGTTGACGAAAACGGCGAAACCAAAACCTGGACAGGCCAGGGTCGTACCCCTGCTGTTATCAAAAAAGCAATGGACGAACAAGGCAAAAGCCTGGATGATTTCCTGATTAAAGAATAATCAAATCATCGATTGTTGTACCATTAAAAAAGAACCGCTTTGCGGTTCTTTTTTTGTTGCTGCCATGAACAGTAGATATATTTAATAATTCAGCTTATGGTGCAATTTCACATTCTGGTGTTCATATTCTGCGAGTTTAGCCCCTCAAAACTTTGAGAGGCACATTGCAGCTTACTGCTGATAAAATGCGCGGTACCAGTCAACGAAATGTTTTACACCCTCTTCCACTGACATCTGGGGTTTAAAACCGATTGTGTCGTAAAGTGCACGGGTATCAGCGCTGGTCTCTAAAACATCACCCGCCTGCATCGGCAGCATATTTTTTCTGGCCGTTATCCCCAGAGCGTTCTCCAGCGCAGAAATATAATCCATCAGCGCAACAGGAGAGCTGTTACCAATATTGTATACCCGGTATGGTGCTGAACTTTCTGCAGGGCTACCAGACTCAACAGTCCACTCAGGATTAGGCTCCGGCACAATATCCTGTAAACGAAAGATAGACTCAACAATGTCATCAATGTAAGTAAAGTCACGGCGCATTTTACCGTGGTTATATACATCGATTGCTTTATCTTCCAGCATGGCTTTGGTGAATTTGAACAATGCCATATCAGGACGCCCCCAGGGGCCATATACCGTAAAAAAGCGCAAACCGGTAACAGGAATGCCATATAAATGTGCATAGCTGTGAGACATCAGTTCATTTGCTTTCTTCGTTGCGGCATAGAGTGATACCGGATGATCAACGGAATCCTCTACAGAGAACGGTAATTTCCGGTTCAAACCATAAACTGAGCTGGAGGAAGCATATAACAGATGCTTAACCTGGTTGTGACGGCACCCTTCGAGAATATTCAAATGACCAGTCAGGTTTGCATCTGCGTAGGCATGAGGGTTTTCCAGGGAATAACGTACCCCAGCCTGGGCGGCAAGATGAATTACCCGGTCAAAACTTCCCTCTGTAAACAATGTGGCTATTGACTGCCTGTCTGCGAGGTCTATTTTTTGGAACTGGAATGCTGCGTGTGGGGCAAGTAAATCAAGGCGAGCCTGTTTGAGGCTGACATCATAATAGTCATTCAGGTTATCGATACCGATAACCTGGTGACCGGCCGCCAGGAGTCGCTTACAGACATGGAACCCAATAAATCCCGCTGCGCCGGTTACCAGAAATTTCATACAACCCTCGTTATTTTTTCAGATTAATTGATTCTCCGCGACCAATCGCGTAATAAACGAAGCCACGCTTATTCAATCTCTCTGGATCATACAGGTTACGACCATCAAAGATAACTGGGTGTTTGAGTGTATTTTTTAATAAATCGAAGTCCGGCGCCCGGAAATTCTGCCACTCAGTACAAATAATAAGCGCATCTGCATTATGCAGGGCCGCTTCCTTAGTACCCATTAATGACAAATCATCGCGATGACCGTAGATACGCTGCGTTTCATCCATCGCTTCCGGGTCAAAAGCCTGCACTTTGGCACCTTTTTCCCACAGCGTTTCCAGTAAAACCCGGCTGGACGCTTCACGCATATCATCCGTATTAGGCTTGAACGATAACCCCCAAACAGCAAAGGTTTTACCTTTCAGGTCGTCACCAAAATGACGGACAACGAAGGACGGCAATTTTTTCTTCTGCTCATTGTTTACAGTTTCAACGGCCTGCAATAAACGAGGCGTGTAACCGATATGCTCAGAAGTACGGATCAATGCCTGCACATCTTTCGGGAAACAGGAACCACCATAACCACAACCGGGGTAAATAAAGTGATACCCGATGCGGGAATCGGAACCAATCCCCTGGCGCACTTTTTCTATATCCGCGCCCAGCAACTCAGAAAGGTTGGCGATTTCATTCATAAAGCTGATTTTGGTAGCCAGCATACAGTTCGCGGCATACTTCGTCAGTTCTGCGCTACGGATATCCATCAGAATCATACGGTCATGGTTACGGTTAAAGGGTTCATACAGCTCACGCAGTATGTTAACCACTTCATCGTTATCCGTACCAATTACAATACGTTCAGGACGCATACAGTCAGCTACCGCAGCACCTTCTTTGAGAAACTCAGGGTTAGAGACGACATCAAACGGGTATTCAACACCACGTTCATTCAGCACGGCCTGCATCGCATCACGGACTTTATCTGCAGTACCTACCGGCACCGTTGATTTATCCAGCACAACTTTATGAGCAGTCATGTGTTGCGCGATAGTCCGCGCAACTGCTGTGACATACTTCAGGTCTGCGGAACCGTCTTCGTCAGGAGGTGTACCAACCGCAATAAACTGAATCACCCCGTGGCTTACCCCAGCCTGCGCATCAGTACTGAATTGCAGGCGGCCTTCCTCATAGTTCTTCATAACTAATGGAGTCAGGCCAGGTTCATAAATTGGGATAACTCCTTTTTTCAGATTTTCTACTTTGGCTTCATCCACATCGATACACATAACATCGTGACCGACTTCAGCAAGCACTGCCGCCTGGACAAGACCAACATACCCAATCCCAAAAACGGTAACTTTCATTGCATTATCCTGGGTTGAAAAAAATTACTTTTTGCCGCCGACTGTCGCATCAAGCCAGGCTTTAAAGTCAGGCCCTAATACTTTGTGGCGCAAACCGTACTCAACAAACGCCTGCATATAACCAAGTTTGTTACCGCAGTCATGGCTTTTACCTTTCATGTGGTAAGCCTCTACAGTTTCTTTGGCAATAAGCATGTCAATGGAGTCAGTCAGCTGAATTTCGTCACCAGCACCTGGAGGTGTTTTGGACAGTAACGGCCAGATATCTGCGCTTAATACATAACGACCAACAACGGCAAGATTAGAAGGCGCAACTTCTGCTTTCGGTTTTTCAACTACACCAACCATTGGCACACTATCACCTGGTTTGAGCGTTGCGCCCTGGCAGTCAACCACACCATATGCCGTTACATCTTCAACAGGTTCAACCATAATCTGGCTGTGACCTGTTTCATCGAAACGGCTAATCATGTCAGCAAGGTTATCGCGGGAGAGGTCTGATTCGTATTCATCCAGAATGACATCAGGGAGGATAACCGCAACCGGCTCATCACCCACAACCGGATGCGCGCAAAGCACTGCATGCCCCAAACCTTTAGCCAGGCCCTGGCGAACCTGCATAATTGTTACGTGTGGCGGGCAAATTGACTGAACCTCTTCCAGCAACTGGCGTTTTACACGTTTTTCCAGCATAGCTTCCAGTTCAAAACTGGTATCGAAGTGGTTTTCAATGGAGTTTTTTGATGAGTGAGTGACCAGTACAATTTCGGTAATGCCGGCTGCAATACATTCATTAACCACATATTGGATCAGTGGTTTATCCACCAGCGGCAGCATTTCTTTCGGGATTGCTTTTGTTGCTGGCAGCATGCGGGTGCCAAGACCGGCAACCGGGATTACTGCTTTCCTTACTTTCGATTTAATAGCAGCCATTAAAATATCTCCTGGACTGTTCAAGTTTTAAACTTGCTCGTCAATATAAACGCGTTTGAGTATATCAGCTTGAATTAAAAATCTGCGGCTTAATACTCGTTGCACCTGTAATTTAAGACAAATACGAAGAAGCTGTTGCAGATATTACCACTGGGAACAGATAGCGGGAAAAGCTATCTGTAATGAAACTTTATTTTGCTCATTCCGTGTGCAACATCAAGCGCAAATGCCCGCCCGCGCCCCAAACACGGCACTGCCAGGCATCACAACGGTGGCTTAATTGGTTAAGGTAAGCATTGCCTAATGTGCCCAAAGGAACACCATTACTTAACTGAATCTGATGGTCACCTGATTTCAACTGCGCATTAAGCCCGGCAGAAACTAAAATTAAATTTTTTAGCTCTGAGTGGTAATAACCCACCATCAAGGGGAATTGTCCGGAAAGATTCGCTTTACGTAATAACTGGTTAACTTTTTTTAATAATGGACCTAATTCAGGTAAACGTTGCCCTTGCCGGGATAATTGTTCCTGCAACAAGCTGTTGAACAACGAACGCAGAAGTAATGCAGCAAGTACGCCGTTATCTCCGGCACGCGTAACATCAAGGCAGTAAAAAGCCAGATCCTGCGCAGACAAAGGCGCTACATCCAGCACCAGCCCTGGTTTATCTGCCAACACCAATTGGTGATATGACAATTCACACCCGGAGATATGTTGGCGTAACGGAGGTTGAAGCTCTTTTAACAGTTTGGCCGCGGCACCGGGGTTGCGCACCAGTGCATCCCAGTCATCAAACAGTTGCTCCTCTTCTTCTACTCTGGAATTGAACATCGCAGGATAGAGGCAGGCATAAACTGTTTCTTTTAAGTTGGCAAAGTTTTTAATAGGTTTGAGTAATACATCTTGTACCCCCAACCGAAGCGCGCTGGCGATGTCCGACATATTATCTGTTGCTGAGATAATCAGCACAGGCGTCTGATCCCCACGGTTGCGAATCTGTTCAATAAACTCAAGCCCGTTCATCCTTGGCATAGCCAGATCGCAAATCAGCAAATCAGGTGGCTGCAGGGACATTTTCTCAAGGGCATCAATGCCGTCTTCGGCTAACAGCGTATTGGCACCCAACGAAGCTAACCATCCATCCAGCATCGCGCGGAAAACAGGCTCGTCTTCAACTATCAAAATCAGTTTTCCGTGCAGCGGTTGAGTCATGCTCCCTCCCTTGCCTGATGATACGATAATAGTGGCATGGTATGCGGGGTTGCGCCTCTCAGAATGAACTGAAGAAATGTAAATATGCTGTTAATCATTGCTTTTCACCAAAGGAAGCAACTCATCCAGGTGTTTTTCAACCGCCAGCCTGCCAGCATCAATAGCTTCTTTTGCCCGATGGAAATCCAGCGTTGATATTTGTGGGCAAAAAGGTTGAAGCGTCACCTCTGGTGGGTCGCCTGCCATACGGCTTAGTTTCAGGCGGTTTTCCAGCACCTGAATGGATGTTGTCATAATTTCCAGCGCCCCGGGGGGCTGCTGATGGTGTGGCGGTGACACGAAACCTAGCCGGGTTAATACCTTATCTTTCCAGTGTACCGGTACGTGTTCCTCATTCTGACGCGAGGTTAACAGGTTCTGCTGAATCAGATGTGCATCATGCTGCAAATCAACCGCAATAACGATATCCGCCCCTAATGCTCTGGCCAGAGAAACAGGTACCGGGTTGACTACACCACCGTCAACCAACCAGTAGCCTTTATGGCGCACGGGAGATAATAACCCCGGTATGCTGCAGGAAGCGCGCACAGCACCGTGCAAATCCCCTTTGGTGAACCAGATTTCTCGCCCCGTGCTCAGGTTGGTTGCGACAGTTGCAAAACGGACCGGGCATTCTTCAATGTGCCGGGCTGGAATATGCTGCCTGACTTGCTTAAACACACGTTCGCCACGCAGTAACCCGCCCCGGCGCCAGGAAACATCCATTAGCCTTAAAACATCCCAGTAACTGAATGACCGTACCCACTTTTCCAGGGAATCCAGTGAATTACAGGCATAAGCTGCGCCAACCAACGAACCAATAGAGCACCCGGCGATAATATCCGCATGGATACCTGCCTGTTCAAGGCCCCGAATAACGCCAATATGAGCCCATCCTTTTGCTGCGCCTGAACCTAAAGCCAGACCAATCTTAGTTTGTCTCATCTGTTTATCTGGTGTCCCCTGTTAACATGCCGTAGCATCACACCTCATTACGTTAGTATATTATTTAACTGTCACTTAATTGTGAATGTATGTTTAAAACAGGAGTGTTTTGTGTCATCGGAATGTCTTTGTCATAGCGGTTTGGAGTATAGCGCATGTTGCGGCCCCTTCCTGGCCGGTAGCGCGGTTGCACAAACACCGGAACAATTAATGCGCTCTCGCTATTGTGCTTTTGTGCTTAAAAATGCGGATTACCTCATTAATACCTGGCATCCGGATTGCCATGCAGAGCAGTTACGTCATGATTTACTGGCGGGTTTTGAACAAACAGAGTGGTTGGGGTTGACTATTTTTGCCACACAAAAAGGCAACCATGACAATGAAGGTTTTGTTAGTTTTGTCGCCCGTTATCGTGATAAGCAACATGACAGCGCAATAATTGAACGTTCCAGGTTCTTAAATCAAAACGGTCAGTGGTATTATATTGACGGAACGCGGCCTGAGTTTGGTCGCAATGACCCGTGCCCTTGTGGCTCCGGGAAAAAATTCAAGAAGTGTTGTGGTCGCTGATTCGCACTAACAATACTCATTTATGCAAACACCATTCAACAGGATTGACCTTGCGATGCAAGCGCTACAACGAAAAGTACTGAGAACTATTTGTCCCGACCAGAAAGGTCTTATCGCCCGTATTACCAACATTTGCTATAAGCACGAACTTAATATTGTTCACAATAATGAGTTCGTGGACCATCGTACCGGGCGATTTTTTATGCGTACCGAGCTGGAAGGTATATTTAATGATGTCACTTTACTGGCTGATTTAGACAGTGCCTTACCAGAAGGTTCTGTGCGCGAACTCAACCCTGCCGGGCGCCGCCGCATCGTCATTTTGGTTACCAAAGAAGCCCATTGTCTTGGTGACCTGCTGATGAAAGCATCATTTGGTGGCCTGGATGTAGAAATTGCAGCCGTAATTGGTAACCACGACACTTTGCGCACGCTGGTCGAACGCTTCGATATTCCTTTTGAACTGGTTAGCCACGAAGGTGTGACACGTGAAGAGCACGATAAACTGATGGCTGATGCCATTGAAGCTCATGAGCCTGATTATGTGGTTCTGGCTAAATATATGCGTGTATTGACGCCTTCGTTTGTCTCGCGCTTCTCAAATAAAATCATCAATATTCACCACTCCTTCCTGCCGGCATTTATTGGTGCCCGTCCATACCACCAGGCCTATGAGCGTGGTGTTAAGATAATTGGTGCCACCGCCCACTATGTTAATGACCACCTGGATGAAGGCCCAATCATTATGCAGGATGTGATTAATGTTGATCATACCTTCACCGCAGAAGAAATGATGAAAGCCGGACGGGATGTTGAAAAGAATGTGCTGAGCCGTGCTCTGGATAAAGTGCTGTCTCAGCGTGTCTTTGTTTACGGTAACCGTACAATTATTCTCTGACTACTAATAATGAACTGTTTGGTTTTAATGCTTTATGGGCAAAAAGCATGCAAACAGTTCATTTTCATGAAAACGGGGCTTTACAGCGCCGTTTCATTTGATATTATGCGCCCCGCTTCCTAATCAGGAAGCAGGCCAGTGGTGGGGTTCCCGAGCGGCCAAAGGGAGCAGACTGTAAATCTGCCGTCATCGACTTCGAAGGTTCGAATCCTTCCCCCACCACCATCTTCACTTGAATGTTAAGTGACGGGTGTCGAGTTTAGTTTTAATCGTTGGTTAGTTTTCTACAATTTGGTGGGGTTCCCGAGCGGCCAAAGGGAGCAGACTGTAAATCTGCCGTCATCGACTTCGAAGGTTCGAATCCTTCCCCCACCACCATCCTCGCCAATTCATCCTTATTAAACCCCAATAAATATTTTTGCATATTCTTCAGCACGGGGAAGGATGAGAAGCTTCGACTAAGGTTCGACACGAGTAACACTCCGCAGACTTAACGTGATACTCATCATATTTTGATATTTTCCTTAAGATTATTTAAGGAAAATTAACTCAGTTTAAAAATTAAAATCATATTATTTTTCAGATAACTACTGCACTAATTGCCACTAAAATAAATACTGCGCTACCGATTTTTGTCCATGAACATAACTCTTCCGGGGTATGGGTGATAGCGACAATATCATTCACAATCATACACAGTTGATGTTCATGCTGAGGCCACTGTTTATGTCCGTTCCCCGTGTAAGCACAAAGCTGCGCCAGTTTATGGTGCCGCTGATTATGCTGCTGGCTGTGCTCGGCGCGACCGGAATGGCCACATGCGTATGGCTAAGCCAGGAAATCGCCACCAGCAAATCCGGGATTAAAACAACAGACATTATTCATACTAAAACCTGGCAACTACTGCCCTTAATACCTGTGACTGAAACCAACAGCCGCAGACTGGCTGAAATCCAGAGTATTTTGTTTTCTACCACCCTTGGTAACGCAGCCCGCCATGACAACCAAAAACATCAACTGGATATGTTACAGGCAGAGTGGCGTACCTCACTGCTCCCTGCTCTGTTGTCTGCTACGTCTCCTCAGGCTGCCACCCCGCAACTTGAAGTCTTCGCAGAAAAAGTAACCGCCCTTAACCGGGTTTTTGACATACATACCGCGAAGCACATCAAGCAGGCTATATTGATTCAAAAATGCCTTGCGGTAATGCTTGCCTTACTCGTCGTGCTAATCATCATGCAATGGCGTATCACCCGCCATGCAAGTAAAAATACGCCACCCACGCAGTTATTCTCCCCAGAGACTGCCTCATTTATTAATAACGCAACGGTTCTTCAGCGGATTAACCTGGTACTTAATAGTGAAGGGCCTGTTTGCCAGCGCATACCCAGTATTTTATTTGAATTGCAGTCAGTCACGCCGTTGATAAATTTACAACTGCGTATTTATGAACATGATGAAAATCAGCACTATTACGAAGTCAGTTACACAGCCCAACAAGAAACTGATTGCCTTAACTGCCCACGTGATGTGAACCCGGCTCCGGTAGCGGGTACTCCGCTATGCTGGCGCTTACATAATCGCCAGCATTTTTACGGAATTTTGCTCGGTGAGTTGCCTGATACCCAGGAGTTATCAGGCGAACATTCTCAATTAATTGAAACTGTCGCAGCGGGTATTACAGCCGTTCTCGCAATTGAGCAACAGCAGGCACAGCAACAGCAATTTCTTCTTATGCAGGAGCAATCAGACCTTGCCAAAAACCTGCATGATTCTCTGGCACAATCACTATCCAGTATGAAGATGCAGGTTGGTGTATTACAAATGCAGGGCAATACGCTGGACAACGACGCTCAGACACTTGTCGGCCAAATACGCCATGAATTGAACAGTTCATGGGTGCAGATGCGCCAGTTACTGAGCACTTTCCGCCTGAACCTGAACGAACCTGGTCTGAAGACGGCACTGGAAGATTGCTGTGAAGATTTCAGCCAGCGTCTGGGTTTTGCCGTTTCACTCAACTGGCAAGGTGTCTCTTCGCATATTGCTGAACACCAAATACTCCACCTGATTCATATAGTGCGTGAAGGATTAAGCAATGTTGTACGCCATGCCAATGCAACCGCCGCGAGTATCACAGTAGAAGAAAATAATGGCTGGGTGACACTGACACTGTTTGATAACGGTGCCGGTATCCCTGAGAACATCAGTGATAATAGCCACTATGGTGTTTTGATTATGCGCGACCGCGCGCAAAGCCTGAACGCGACATTCTCCCTTCAGTCACCGGCTTCTGGTGGCACTGAAATTACCGTACATTTCCGGGCAAGCAAGCGTCATTCCCCGGGTTCATCAGAATAAACTCACAGTCACAACTCTCCAGAAACTTCAGTACGGAACCCGGCAGGTTTTCAATCCGGTGCTAAACTGGCTTTAAGCGCTTGTTCATTGGACGATTATGTGGAGAAAACAATGGCTGAGGAACCCGCAACTATTCTGTTGATTGATGATCACCCCATGCTAAGACGCGGCGTAAAGCAACTGATTGGCCTTGCCCCCGATATTCAGGTTATTGGGGAAGCCAGCAGCGGTGAGCAAGGAATAGCCATGGCAGAATCTCTGGATCCGGATTTGATTCTGCTGGATCTGAATATGCCAGGAATGAACGGACTGGAAACGTTGGACCATTTGCGCCAAAAATCTCTCTCCGGCCGTATTGTTGTCTTTACCGTGTCTAATCTCGAAGAGGATGTCGTCCAGGCACTGAAACGTGGAGCTGACGGCTATTTACTCAAAGATATGGAACCTGAAGAGTTACTGGTGGCCTTACAACAGGCAGCGGCCGGTGAAATGGTATTAAGTGACACGCTGACTCCCATCCTCGCGGCCAGTTTACGCAACAGCCGAAACGGCACTGAGCGTGATGTAAACCAGCTTACTCCCAGGGAACAGGATATTTTACGGCTGATAGCACAGGGCTTACCCAACAAGTTGATAGCCCGCCAGCTTGATATCACTGAAAGTACCGTGAAGGTTCATGTTAAGCATCTGCTGAAAAAGATGAAACTCAAATCACGGGTTGAGGCCGCAGTGTGGGTGCACCAGGACAGAGTTTTTTAATTCTCTTCGGGCAGCAGCTTGTATTCTGTTGAATTACCTGGAATATCTGCTGTTACCGGTGGTGTAAGTTTAAGCGTTATCCAGTTTGAAGTGACTTTCTGCCCTTTTGTGTCTTCGATAATAACTGACAACCGCCACTGATTAGTGGCGCCTTCAGCATCGTTCCACTGCGGCATTATTACCGTCCAGCCAGTGGTATCGCGCCGTTTTGTAGGCGCTGTCAGGCTAAGTGCCTGGGTATCGCCCTGCCAGCTGATATTACGAATACCGTAACGGTTCCGCAGTTCAATCTTGAGGCTTACAGTCTCACCCGCCTGGAGATCCCACGGCGGTGTAGCCAGCCAGACACTTAATGTTTTACGTTGCTTATATTCCAGTACCGGAATGTTATTTCGCTCCGGCGCATCATAGCGGCTTCCACGTAAAGACTGCACTGTTGCCACTTCATCGGCAGAGAGTTGCCGGTCCAGCGTCACACCAAACCGGTAGTTAACCTTAAGCCCCAGGTTGTTTTGCACTTCACCATTTTCACCCTGCTTATGTTGAGCCGTTAAGGTCAGTAGTGGCACAGGGGTATAGTTAAGCCCGACATTAACCGCATAAGGGTTATGGTAACCAGTACCACTGTCGAACAAGTCAACGTGCTGGCCAAAATATTGCTCAAAGCTTACTGTAGTACTGATATGGTGATAGAAAGGTAACCATGCACGGGCGTTGATATCATAACCCCGTGCCAGCCTGCGGCTGCGGGTGGTACTGCTGTTATGCCACCCAGTCAGGGGGTAGTAATAATTCGCTGAAAGACGCAGAGACTGTCCCCAGAGCTCAGCACCCAGCCCACCACGTTGTTCGTGCCCGTGCATTAATAAATCATAAAACGAGTTATAACCAACCAGCCAGTTACCCTGATTCCAGCGTTGCCCTATTCCGGCATTGCCCACTACGCCTTCATCCTGGTCGCTGATACTCAGTTGTGTCCATGTCAGGCCTTGTGCATCTTCATTCCAGGGAGTAAACAACGCCCCCTGAGTACCGGCAAAATTTCCGTCCTGATCGACCAACAGACTGAAACTTGCCTGGCCTGCCGGAGCAAGCAGGCTTTGCGCTTCTTTTGCCACCCGGGAAGAAACGTAATCACGCGCATTATCAAATGCCCAGTCTTTGAAAATAGCGGATGAATCATCAGTGGAGGTATCGTTCGCTGAACTCAGCCCTTTCAAATATTGAGAAAGTGTTTGTTCAAATTCACTTTGAGAGGTAGTAGTACCGCCCAGGTCGGGTAAGTTTTCCCCGGCAGTAACACTCTGTGACCCCGTAGAAACGGTATCACTCGCTGCGCCTGCATTGCCTGCCCAACAAGCAAGATCAACAAGCAAAAACGTAGTACAGAAAAAAGAATAAAAACGCATTAATCAGTTACAACTATCATTCAGCCCGTTATACCCGCTTTAAAAATAAGGGAAGAGACTTCGTTTTTATGACTCAACATCAATGTACCAGCTTACAGGTAACTACTATCATCATGCCATACAGATAATTCCAGAAACAATGCCTGAACCAGAGGGAAGTGTTATGCAAAAGATAACCCTGATTGCAAATGGTGCTGCTTATGGCAGTGAGTCGCTGTTTAACTGCCTGCGTCTGGCAATTGCACTGAGTGAGCAACAACCGCAGCCAGTACTCCAACTTTTTTTGATGTCTGATGCCGTTACGGCAGGTCTGCGCCAGCAGCACCCGGCAGAAGGCTACAATATTCAGCAAATGCTGGAGATCCTGACCGCGCAAAACATTCCGGTGCGTTTATGTAAAACCTGCGCAGACGGGCGCGGTGTCAGCGCGTTGCCTCTGATTGACGGTATAGAGATTGGCACTCTGGTTGAACTGGCCAAATGGACACTGGAAGCCGATAAAGTTCTGACATTCTGAGTCTGTGCTGGTCGGGTATACCACTTAGGTGGTCTCAAGTTTCAATTAAGGTTGGCCGATAACTGGCAAAACAACGCAGTAAAGGTCAACCAAAATGATAAGTTCAATTCGTGCACGTATTTTGCTGGCTGCAACAGGATGCTTAGTTATTGCCCTGATATTAAACACGGTCATTAACTACCAGGTCACCCGTAAGGACAACATCAACCAAAATAACCAAATTTTGCAGAGCACAGCAGACAGCCATGCGCTGGCAATCCGTGACTGGGTCAGCAGTAAACTGACCATGATTTCTTCCCTGCAATCAGTAGCATTACAAAATGACCCGCTGCCGTTTTTCCGGCAAATCGCAACTGCTGGCGGTTTTACTAACGTGTATGTTGGGTATGCCAACAGAACTGCGAAGTTTACCGATCCAACCGGCGTGCCAGCGGATTATGACCCAACCGGGCGCCCCTGGTATAAACAAGCCGTTGCGGCCAGTGCGCCAATTGTCACTGCACCTTATGTTGATGCAGGCACCGGTAAACTGGTGGTGTCTTTCGCCGTCCCGGTTAGCGCAGACGGGCAGATAAAAGCAGTGGTTGCCGGCGATGTCTCCATGGATACGGTTGTTGATAACGTTCGTAGCATTCACCCAACGGCCAACAGTTCAGGCATGCTGGTCAACGAAGATGGAACTTTGATTGCCGCCGCTAAAGCTGAGCTGGCACTGAAACCATTTGACAGCCTGGTTACCGGTATTCCATTTGCCACACTACGCCAGGCCAAAACACTGGAACAAGGGAGCATTGGCGAAGCGAGCAAATATTTGGCGGCGCAACAGGTTGGTGGCACGCAATGGTATCTGGTGGTTGCGCTGGATAAACAAGATGCAACAGCCGGTATGCGAGCGCTGTTAAAAGCTTCAGCTTTTGCTTTGCTGGTGCTGGCTGTCATTTCTGCTGGTTTAGTGCATATGTTGGTTTCAACAGTATTGAAGCGCTTGTCTTCTATTCGTGACGCTATGGGCTCAATCAGTAGTGGTACCAACGACCTTTCTCAACGGCTGCCGGATACCGGCAATGATGAAGTGTCTCAGATTGCCCATGCTTTTAACGCATTCTGTGACAAGCTGGCCGGAGCAATGGAACAAATTCGCGAATCCAGTGCTTCAGTTAAAATTGCCGCCAATGAAATTGCCGCGGGTAATCAGGACCTGTCGACACGCACCGAGCAGGCCGCATCCAGCCTGCGAGAAACCGCCAGTGCCGTTGAACAAATTTCTGCATCAGTTTCCCACTCAACCGATGCGGCTGCACAGGCCAACCAACAGGCATCCTCTGCATCTCAGGCTGCCGGGCGTGGTGGTGAAGTTGTCGCCCAGGCAATCTCCACCATGCAACAGATTGAAGATGCATCCCAGCGTATAGGGCAAATTACCAGTGTCATTGATGGTATTGCTTTCCAGACCAACATTCTGGCATTGAATGCTGCTGTGGAAGCGGCGCGAGCCGGAGAACAAGGGCGTGGGTTTGCCGTAGTAGCCGGTGAAGTGCGTAGCCTTGCACAGCGCAGCGCTCAGGCGGCAAAAGAGATAAAATCACTGATTGACGATACAACACAGTGTGTTGAAAGTGGTGCGCATTTTGTAAGACTGGCAGGTGACAGCATGGAGGAAGTATCAGGCGGCATCACCAATGTGTCGGGAATTATGCGTGAAATTACCATTGCCACCAGCGAACAAATGCTTGGAATTCAGGAGATTAACCAGGCTGTCACTCGCCTTGATCAAATGGTACAGCAAAATGCTGAGCTGGTCGTCGAATCCGCTGCTGCGGCGGATGCTCTGCAAATGCAGGCCGGTGAACTGGCGGAAACAGCAAGCCTGTTCCGAATTAAATAACGTTATTCAGCCGGTCGTTGGTGATATTTTGCGCTGGCTGAATTGATTCAAGCATTTTGTAATTAAAGTTTAAGCATTGCATTTTTATTTGATCAAAATCAGAAATTCCTCACGGACTCTTTGGTGTTATGAGATGAGTGATTTGTGAGCAAACTCACGTATCAAGGGGGACTAATCAGACAAGGAGGTCTGTTAATTTATTCTGATGGGGTCAACTAACAATGGCTGTGGTAAAAACAACTTTAAAACTGTTTGGCGGCGATACTGTCGTAGTACGTTGTTCAGACAATTGTCACATTCATCTGAGTGCGAATGATTGCGAGCAGACCGGGATTGATGCAGAAATCATGAGCGTTCAAAACCGCAATACTGCTTACCTCGCCGTACCTTTTAGCGGTATCTGGAATGTGCTGATTGACAGCCACAGCCAGTCGCTTGAGCATGCGATTAGCTACGTACCCGCGTAATCAGCAATTTGTTTTACTGGCTTGTTATGTGTTCAGTGCCGGGGTAAAACCCGGCATTTTGCTGCACTGGCAAAGCGTTTAAGCACCAGGCTGGTGCAACTGCTGAACCAGGTGATTAAGCCGTTCCATACTCTCGTCAACAATACCCATTTTCTGGCACTGCTGTGCAAGGGAAAACAAATATTGGGCGTTGGTTCCCAGTGGGCCACTGGCTCCGGCAATTAAAGGCGCAATCACTTCTGGCCGGGTATCGCCTTCAAACAACGGGTGCCGGGAATCCATTATGAATACCAGCGCATCAATTTCGCGCCCATCATCCAGGGCAATATGGCACCAGGTTGGCAAATAACACCCGGTTATCATTTCCCTTTTCCAGAGTAGTGGTAACTCGGCATCCAGTTCATTTTCTGGAATGCGGAAGGCCATACCTACGGTTTCACCGCCTTCCCGTAGCGCCAGCATTCTGCCGGGTTTACAGGCGGTTCCGCGCCCTGCGGTAAGGCGTAAACAAAATGCACGGTGCCAGCCAGTTAACCTCCCGGCGCGGGCATCATCAAATTCAAACGCGGGATTCCACATCAAAGAACCGTAACCAAAGACCCACACAGGGCCACGGCCGGGGCGGCGTGCCAGCGTTTCACATAGTGACGCTTCCCGCTGTTCACCTGTCCACAATAGTGTTTCGTCAATATCACCGAATGCGGTACGGCAATCTGCTTTTAATAAAAAATCTCGCGTTAACACGATACCCTCCTACAGCCACTGCACAGAACCAACAAACCACCTCAAAATAAGCCTGCCGCTTCTGCTTACGTCATCTGCCACTTAACCACTCTGCTAACAACTATGCAAAACACATACCCGAAATCAGGCATAAATATGAGGTAATGCTTTTACTTGATATCGGCGTTTTTTTCTGCGCCTCCAGTGCCCTTAATCAAAAAAACACAGATACACTATCAAAACAGAGCAATGCGTTGGCACGAGCCCACTTACCATATTGAGGAAACTGCGAGACTTCGCCAGGTTCTCAGAAAGAATCATCAGGTAAAACAGAGTAAATGTAACAATTTTTTCCTGATATTCTGTTAAGTTAGCGTTTTTTAATGCAATAAAACACCGAAAAAGATAATTCAACGCCAGGGCCACTTTATGTCACCTGCAACTGTCATGATACCGGGCCTGTGTCTGTCAGTATTGGCACCACCACGTTAAGGAAGTTAGTTATGGGAAACCAGGATGCAGTAAAAACTCGCCATAAAGAAACATCACTACTCATGCCGTTAATTGCAGTTGGTGTGTTGTTTGTTTGGGGATCAACCACCAACTTGCCTGCGATAATCGGCATTAACATTCTTGCCCTTGCGGGTATTCTGTTTAGTGCATTTAGTGTTGTACGCCATGCAGATGTACTGGCGCATCGCCTGGGGGAACCCCTTGGTTCGCTGATCCTGACTTTATCTGTCGTTATTTTGGAGGTCAGCCTGATATCCGCATTAATGGCGACCGGCGACGCAGCGCCAACGCTCATGCGGGATACGCTCTACTCAATCATTATGATAGTCACGGGTGGTCTGGTTGGTTTTTCTCTGCTTCTTGGCGGGAATAAGTTTGCTACCCAGCACGTAAACCTGTATGGCATTAAGCAGTATTTAATGGCGATACTTCCCCTTGCCGTCATTGTTCTTATCTTTCCGGCAGCGTTGCCGGGTGGTGATTTTACCACCGGCCAGATGCTCATTATTGCGTTAATCTCGGCAGCAATGTATGGCATTTTTTTACTGATCCAGACCCGCACACATCAGAACTTATTTGTCTATGAACACGAAGATGACAGTGACGATGATGACCCGCATCATGGTAAACCCTCTGCACACAGTAATATCTGGCACGCATGCTGGCTGGTCGTTCACCTGGTTGCGGTTATTTCAGTCACCAAGCTGAACGCCGTTCCTTTGGAGGGATTACTGACTCATCTTAACGCCCCTGTTGCCTTCACTGGCTTTTTGGTCGCACTGTTGATTTTGTCGCCTGAAGGGCTTGGTGCTATCAAAGCAGTGCTTAATAACCAGGTTCAACGGGCAATGAATTTGTTCTTTGGCTCTGTTCTGGCGACTATTTCACTGACAGTGCCGACCGTGACGATTATTTCTCTGCTCACCGGGCACGAACTCACTTTCGCTCTCGGGTTGCCAGAAATTGTGGTGATGTCGACAGTGCTGGTGTTATGCCAGGTATCTTTCTCTACCGGGCGAACCAATGTGCTGAATGGCTCCGCACACCTGGCCCTGTTTATAACCTATTTGATGACTATTTTCGCCTGACATTTCCCCAGTAAAAAACCCCGCCAGCAATGCTGTAGCGGGGTTTTGTTTTTGGTTTGAACACCAGCTTAGTTACTGGTATCCAGTTCCGGGAAGCTTTTCACCAGGTCGTCAATCGCTTTCATCTGCACCAGGAACGGTTCCAGTTTATCCAGCGGCAATGCTGACGGGCCATCACAGCGGGCATTTTCCGGGTCCGGATGCGCTTCAATAAACAAGCCGGCAATACCTGTTGCCATGCCTGCTCGAGCCAGTTCAGTAACCTGGGCACGGCGGCCACTTGATGCAGCACCAAATGGGTCACGGCATTGCAATGCGTGCGTCACGTCAAAAATCACGGGCGAATTGCCAGAAACTTTCTTCATAACACCAAAGCCCAGCATATCGACAACTAAATTGTCGTAGCCAAAGTTACTGCCGCGGTCACACAGAATCACGTTTTCATTGCCGCCTTCACGGAATTTATCAACGATGTTTCCCACTTGCCCCGGGCTAATAAACTGCGGCTTTTTAATATTAATCACTGCGCCCGTTTTCGCCATCGCTTCAACCAGGTCTGTCTGGCGAGCCAGGAATGCAGGAAGCTGAATCACATCGACAACTTCTGATACCGGCTGAGCCTGGTATGCTTCATGCACATCAGTAATGATTTTCACACCAAATGCAGCTTTCAGCTCCTGGAAAATTTTCATCCCTTCATCAAGCCCCGGGCCACGATATGAATTAATGGATGAGCGGTTAGCTTTGTCGAATGACGCTTTAAAAACGTAAGGGATGCCCAGTTTTTCGGTGACCTTGACGTAGTGTTCACAAATACGCATCGCCAGGTCGCGGGATTCAAGCACATTCATGCCACCAAACAAGACAAATGGCAGATCATTCGCCACACTGATGTCACCAATGTTAACCACTTTTTGCTTCATATCTTCGCCTTATTGAAGGTTTAAGCCACAGCATGCACGTTAATGCAACGTCACTTGCTTGCGGGAAAGAGTATTTATTTGCGCGCGGATCATTTCGCTTACCGGGTCTTCAGGGCACTGCTCAACAAAATAGTTTAAGTCGTTAAGCGCTATATGCTCGCAATCAAGTTGTGCGTAAATCAGCCCACGGTCACGAATTTCGTACGGGTCTTCCGGGTTGAACTGCAACAACACTTCGCTGGCCCTGAGTGCCAAAATAAGTTGCTGCTCTTCCATCAACGCAGTTTTCAGCGTGTAGAGCATTTTATTAATAACCTGCACATTATCCGCTTCGGTGAGATCATCTTCGAATAATTGCGCTACGGGGCTGATATTCCCTTTCAGCCAGACATCCAGTGTGTGCCGGTCAAGATGCTCACCATTAAAGGGGTTAATCAGCATCATATCGCCGTCCATCCAGTCCGCCCGCAAGATAAGTTGGGTGGGGAAAACAACCGGCATCAAAGGCAGAGCAAGTTGCCCGGCAAGCCACAGCAAAATCGCGCCCAGTGACACCGCACTTCCTTGCCTGTTTTTCAGGACATTGTCCAGCCACAATGCATCGGACAGACGGTAAACACCACCTGCATCTTTAAAGCCCCACTCACCGTAAAACAGGGCAAGCAATTTTTCCATTTGCCGGTCAGCGTCCCAGCCCATGCTAATCTCTTCACGCGCCTGGCTAACCAGTGTATCGAGTTGTTGCTGTACTTCCCATGACGGAAAATCATCGCGTATTAATTGAGAAATCAGAATCATACCATCACATAACGTGGTGTGATTGAACTCGAAATTGTCTAACAACTTCATAATATCCCCAGCAGTGGTACTTGAGTGGTGGCAATTCGGAAAATGATATAAAGCACCACCAGTGCCAGCAAAAATGCAAACCAGCGAATCTGCGGGTTGCGCGGCCCGCGGCCTAACGCAATAAACCCTAAAACGATATAAATGATAACGCCAAATAACTTTTCAGTCAGCCATGCGCCTTGTGGGGTAAAAGGATAGAGGTGCTTTAACAACATCAGTGCCACACCGCTTGCCAGCAGTATTGTGTCGTTAATATGCGGGACAATGCGCACCCAGCGTTTACGCATGACTGGCGCGTTGTTGTGCATCCACCAGTAACGCAATACAAATAACCCGACAGAGATACACAAAGTAACAATATGCACCCGTAACACGGCCAGCTCAGCCATTATTATTCCTCCGGCATACCGTTGCGCCCAAGAGTCAGACGGTCGTTATTCCCATAGTCTTTAACAGTTTCTACATGGTGATAGCCTGCAGCACAGAACAACGCCCGAACTGATTCCCCCTGCTTCCAGCCATGCTCGAGTAACAACCAGCCGCCGGGAATAAGTACGCCCCGGGCCTGAGACACCAGTTCGGCCAAATCAGCAAGCCCGTTGTCTTTAGCGACCAGGGCGCTGCGTGGCTCAAAACGCACATCGCCCTGCCCAAGATGTTCGTCTGTTTCATCAATATAGGGGGGATTACTGACTACCAGGCTGAATTGCAGCGAGCTGACTGCGGAAAACCAGTCGCTTTGCAAAAACTGCACATTGGAAATACCCAAGCGGGCAGCGTTGCGACGGGCGAGTTCCACCGCTTCCGGAACCCGGTCCACACCGGTGACCTGGCAGTCAGGGCGTTCACTGGCAATCGCCAGAGCAATCGCGCCAGTTCCCGTCCCGGCATCCAACACCTGGCATGATTCTGGAGGTATGCGCACCAAAGCCTGCTCGACCAGGCATTCGGTATCCGGGCGCGGTATCAGCGTGTGTGGCGAAACATAAAGTGGTAGCGACCAGAACTCACGCTCACCCAGGATATAAGCAACTGGCTCACCATTTTTTCGCCGGGCCAGCAGTGTTTCAGCCTGCTGATACTGTTCCGGGCTGAGCTCGGTTTCACCGAACGCCAGCAAAAAGGTGCGCCCTTTTCCCGTTACGTGGCTGAGTAATATTTCCGCATCACGCCGCGGGCTGTCGCTGTCACAGAGATGCTCAGCCGCACGGGCCAGCCATTCACTAAGGTCCATTATTCCTGCTCAGACAGTGCAGCAAGCTGGTCTGCCTGGTATTCCTGAATCACAGGCTCAATCAGCATATCCAGCTTACCTTCCATCACTTCGTCCAGACGATAAAGAGTGAGGTTGATTCGGTGATCGGTCACCCTTCCCTGCGGAAAATTATAGGTCCGGTTGCGGTCAGAGCGATCGCCTGTGCCCAGCAAGTTACGCCGGGTTGTCGCTTCTTCCTGGTGCCGGCGGGACTCTTCCTGTGCCCGGATCCTCGCGCCCAAAACAGACAACGCTTTCGCTTTGTTTTTATGTTGGGAACGTTCATCCTGACATTCCACCACAATCCCTGTTGGTAAGTGAGTGATACGGATCGCGGAATCAGTGGTGTTAACGTGCTGCCCACCCGCCCCGGAAGAGCGGAAAGTATCAATGCGTAAGTCCCCGGGGTTGATATCTGGCATTTCAGCTTCTGGCAGTTCCGGCATAACCGCAACAGTACAGGCAGAGGTGTGAATACGCCCCTGAGATTCAGTAGCCGGTACACGCTGTACGCGATGACCGCCAGACTCAAATTTCAGGCGCCCATAAACCCCGTCGCCACTCACCCGGGCAATCACTTCTTTGTACCCGCCATGCTCACCGTCGTTGGCACTCATTATCTCAACCTGCCAACGGCGAGATTCTGCATAGCGGCTGTACATACGGAATAAGTCACCAGCAAAAATCGCGGCTTCATCCCCCCCTGTTCCGGCGCGTACTTCCACAAAAGCACTACGTTCATCGTCGGGGTCTTTAGGCAGCAGCAGTAACTGGAGTTGTTGCTCCAGGCTTTCCTGCATCTTACGCGCTTGATCTAACTCTTCCTGAGCCATTTCGCGCATTTCCGGGTCGCTCAGCAGGCTTTCTGCCGTTTCAATATCTTCTGCGTTTTGCTGCCATTGCTGGAAACAACGCGAAACATCAGCCAGTTGAGCATATTCACGCGACAGTGCGCGAAAACGATCCTGATCCGCGATAGTCGCAGCATCACCCAGTAACGCCTGAACTTCTTCATGGCGCTCGTCCAGGGCTTCCAGTTTGGCAACAATAGAGGGCTTCATGGATTGAAGATTACCTTTATAAAAAGAGAAATGAGAAAAGAACTAATCCAGCCCGAGGCTGTTGCGCAGGAGTTGCAGGCGTTCTTCATCGCCATCGCGGGCGGCCTGCTGTAATGCTTTGGTTGGGGTATGGATTAATTTTTGTGTCAGTTTGCGGGCGAGATCCTGAACCACGGCATTGGCATCTTCCCCCTGAGCCAGGGCAGCAAGTGCACGTTCAGCCAGATCATCACGAACATGCTCAGCATGAGCACGGAAATCCCGAATTGTCTCTGTCGCGCTCTGCGCACGCAGCCACGACATAAATTCGCCCGTTTCCTGGGTAACAATGGCTTCAGCCTGCTGCGCTGCTGCCTGGCGTTGTGCCATATTGTGTTCAATGATGGACTGAAGGTCGTCCACACTATAGAGGTAAGCATTGGGCACATTGCTGACTTCTGGTTCGACATCACGCGGAACAGCAATGTCAACCAGCAAAACGGGCTGATTCCGGCGTTTTTTCATAGCACGCTCAACCATTCCTTTACCGATAATAGGTAAAGGACTGGCAGTAGAACTGATGATGATATCAGCCTGATATAACCGTTCATCGACATCGCCAAGAGAGATAACCTCTGCTCCCACTTCCTGAGCAAGCAGTTGCGCCCTTTCCCTAGTACGATTCGCGATTATCATTTGTTTGACTTTATGTTCACGCAAATGCCGTGCGACCAGCTCAATAGTTTCGCCTGCGCCCACCAGCATAACGGTTACAGAAGACAGTGACTCGAAAATTTGCCGGGCAAGCGTGCAGGCAGCAAAAGCGACAGAGACCGCACTTGCACCAATTTCTGTTTCGGTACGAACACGTTTCGCCACTGAAAACGACTTCTGGAACATTCTTTCCAGCTCGCCAGACACAGAGTGTTCACGCTGTGAATCTGCAAACGCTTTTTTTACCTGACCAAGAATTTGCGGTTCACCCAATACCAGGGAATCCAGGCCACTGGCAACCCGCATTAAATGGCTGACAGCATCATTATCTTTATGCCAGTACAGGCTTTGGCGAACATCTGCTTCGTTCAGTTGATGGTAATCACACAGCCAGCGCACCAGTTGCTCTTGCAAGTCGCTTTGCTCTTCAACACTCAAATACAGTTCAGTACGGTTGCACGTTGATAACACCACACCACCCTGTACCTTTGGCTGCGCAAGCAAGCTATTAAGCGCATGATCAAGGGTCTCCGGCGTGAACGAAACACGTTCCCGCAAAGAGACTGGGGCTGTTTTATGGTTAATACCTAACGCTAATAGAGTCATTTCTGGCGAGTAGTACCGACATCACTATGGATTTCTGGATGCATCATACAATATGCGTCATATCAATTAAAGTAAGCTACCGCTTTCGGAGTAATAGATAATTTCATGATTTATGACAACTTGCCCATAGACGCTATGGCCTGTGGGCGATAGCATGCGTGCAACTGACCACAAAAGGGATGTCATTGTGATAACTTTTTCTTCTGCCCGGCTGTTACGCCTGGTCCCGCTTGCCAGCCTGATGCTGACTGCCTGTGCACTTAACTCACCGAAACAACCCGGGAAAAGCCCGGACTCCCCACAGTGGGTTCAACGTGAAAACGCCATTAAAGCAGTAACGCAATACCAGACCCGCGGCGCGTTCGCTTTCCTTACAGAGCAGCAAAAAGTTTATGCCCGCTTTTTCTGGCAACAAACTGGAGCTGATAAATACCGCCTGTTGCTCACCAACCCGCTTGGCAGTACAGAGCTGGAGCTGAATGCACAACCAGGCCAGGTTATTCTGGTTGATAACAAAGGCAAACGTTATGTTTCTGACGACGCCGAAGAGATGATTGAAAAACTGACAGGTATGTCGATTCCGCTGCAAAGCCTGCGCCAGTGGATGGTTGGCTTACCCGGCGATGCAACTGACTATACTCTGGACAGCCAGTATCAGTTAAATACTCTCAATTACACAGTGAACGGCAAAACCTGGCACGTTACTTATTCCGGTTACAATACGAAAGTGACGCCTTCGCTGCCCAACAATATGGAATTAACTAATGGTGACCAGCGTATCAAATTAAAAATGGATAACTGGATTATTAAATGACAACGTTGTGGCCAGCACCCGCTAAACTGAATTTATTTCTCTATATTACTGGCCGCCGTGCGGATGGTTACCACAACCTGCAGACTCTGTTTCAGTTTCTGGACTACGGCGATACGGTTGGGGTAACCGTAACGGATAATGGGCAGATACAGTTACAAACACAGGTAGCTGGTGTGCCTGAAGAAGAGAACCTGCTGGTACGGGCTGGGCGTTTATTGCAAGGCTATGCACTGAGCAAGGGGCAGATTGCGGCCTCTTGTGGCGCGCAGTTGTCAGTTGATAAAAAACTCCCGATGGGTGGCGGCCTTGGCGGTGGTTCATCCAATGCTGCAACAGTTTTGGTTGCACTAAATGCGCTCTGGCAGGCTAATCTTACTGAAGATGAATTAGCCACACTGGGTTTGCAACTGGGTGCAGATGTGCCTGTTTTTGTGCGTGGGCACGCAGCCTTCGCCGAAGGTGTCGGCGAAGTACTCACGCCTGCCACACCTGCTGAAAAATGGTACTTAGTGATTCACCCTGGTGTGAGCATATCCACACCATTAATTTTTACTGACCCGGAGTTGCCCAGAAATACGCCTGTAAGGTCTCTGGACACGTTACTAAAATGTGAATTCAAGAATGATTGCGAAGTTATCGCAAGAAAACGTTTTGGCGAGGTTGATAGAGCGCTTTCCTGGCTGTTAGAATACGCGCCGTCGCGCCTGACTGGTACCGGTGCATGTGTTTATGCTGAATTCAACACAGAAGCGGAAGCCCGTCAGGTTCTTGAGCAAGCCCCGCAATGGTTACAGGGTTTTGTGGCAAAAGGGCAAAATCTTTCGCCGCTCCTTCGCAGCCTTCGGGGAATCTGAGTGCAGGTGACAACGTCACCCTTGTTCCAGACGTTGCATGCTGCGCTTAATTAATACACCGGATGGTGAAAAACGGCCCCCATAAGTTACTTTCGCCATCCCACACTGGACGCATGCCTGAGGTTCTTCTCGTGCCTGATATGAAGCTTTTTGCTGGTAACGCCACACCGGAACTAGCACAACGTATTGCCAACCGCCTGTATACTTCTCTCGGTGACGCAGCTGTAGGTCGTTTTAGCGACGGCGAAGTAAGTGTACAAATTAACGAAAATGTTCGCGGTGGTGATATTTTCATCATCCAGTCCACTTGTGCTCCCACCAACGATAATCTGATGGAGCTGGTTGTCATGGTTGACGCCCTGCGTCGTGCATCTGCAGGCCGTATTACCGCCGTGATCCCCTACTTCGGCTATGCCCGTCAGGATCGTCGCGTGCGCTCCGCTCGTGTTCCTATTACAGCAAAAGTTGTTGCTGACTTCCTGTCCAGCGTTGGTGTTGACCGTGTTCTGACCGTCGACCTGCATGCTGAACAAATTCAGGGTTTCTTTGATGTCCCGGTTGATAACGTTTTCGGCAGCCCGATTCTGCTCGAAGATATGCTGCAACTGGAACTGGATAACCCCATTGTGGTTTCTCCGGATATCGGCGGCGTAGTGCGTGCCCGCGCCATTGCCAAACTGCTGAACGACACCGACATGGCGATTATCGATAAACGTCGTCCTCGCGCTAACGTTTCTCAGGTAATGCATATCATTGGTGATGTTGCTGGCCGCGACTGCGTATTGGTCGACGACATGATCGATACCGGTGGCACCCTGTGTAAAGCAGCTGAAGCACTGAAAGAACGTGGTGCAAAACGTGTTTTTGCCTATGCCACTCACCCGATTTTCTCAGGCAACGCTGTAACTAACCTGAAAAATTCCGTCATTGATGAAGTGGTGGTGTGCGATACCATTCCTCTGGCACCGGAAATCAAAGCACTGCCAAACGTGCGTACTCTTACCCTGTCTGGCATGCTGGCTGAGGCGATTCGCCGCATCAGCAATGAAGAATCAATCTCTGCAATGTTTGAACATTGATAGAGTGATTTACGTAAAACCCGCTCAGGCGGGTTTTTTTTGTTCCATATTTATTTTGTAATACTAATTGCCTCCTTCACTGGTGTGACCACCTTGTGATGCGCATCTGGGTGCTGGATTGTGAAACGATCAATTTTTTCTCACCTTATGCCGTTCTATGCAGTAAAAGAAGCTTGCGTGCAACAAAAGTACACGCTGGCACGTTTTTACCGTGACCTGTTAGCTGGCCTGACGGTTGGTATAATAGCCATACCATTAGCAATGGCACTTGCCATTGGCAGTGGGGTTGCTCCGCAATACGGGTTATATACATCAGCCATTGCCGGTATTGTGATTGCCATTACAGGAGGCTCGCGGTTTAGTGTCTCTGGCCCGACCGCGGCATTCGTTGTTATTCTCTATCCGGTATCGCAGCAATTTGGCCTGGCGGGCTTGTTGATTGCCACTATGCTCTCTGGCTTTTTCTTAATTTTATTTGGGCTGGCTCGTTTTGGCCGGCTCATTGAATACATCCCGCTTCCAGTTACGCTGGGTTTCACTTCGGGTATCGCCATCACCATTGCCACCATGCAAATCAAAGATTTTTTTGGTTTAACACTGGTCCATGTCCCTGAGCATTACCTGAATAAACTCTTCGCACTGATAACAGCCCTTCCTACCCTAAACTGGGGCGATACCCTGCCAGGGGTTGTGACACTGGGTACGCTAATTTTGTGGCCACGTTTAGGGATCCGTTTGCCTGGTCATTTGCCTGCACTGGTTGCCGGTTGCGCGGTAATGGCAGTGGTTAAAATGATGGGTGGGGATGTAGCAACAATTGGGTCACGCTTTCACTACCTGTTGCCCGATGGCAGCCAGGGGAATGGTATTCCGCAGGTTTTACCTCAGCTAATGCTCCCCTGGACTCTGCCAGGCAGCAGCTTTACGCTTTCCTGGTCCACTGTTCAGGCCTTATTGCCTGCAGCATTCTCAATGGCGATGCTGGGAGCTATTGAATCCTTACTGTGCGCCGTGGTTCTCGACGGTATGACGGGAACCAAACATAATGCCAACAGTGAATTACTTGGGCAGGGCTTCGGTAACGTCATTGCGCCATTCTTTGGGGGGATTACAGCAACAGCGGCTATAGCCCGTTCTGCCGCTAATGTGCGTGCCGGGGCAACTTCACCTGTTGCAGCAATTATCCATGCAATTCTGGTATTGCTGGCAATTTTACTCCTTGCTCCCTGGCTTTCCTGGCTGCCGCTGGCTTCAATGGCCGCGTTGCTGCTGATAGTTGCCTGGAACATGAGCGAAGCGCACAAAGTCATTAACTTATTCCGCCGCGCTCCGCCAGATGACATTATCGTGATGTTGCTGTGTATGTCGCTCACGGTACTGTTCGATATGGTTATCGCCATCAGCGTAGGGATTGTGCTTGCATCACTATTGTTTATGCGGCGCATCGCGCAAATGACCCGCCTGGCGCCCGTTACTTTACCGTTACCGGATACCGTGCTGGCAACCCGTATCACTGGCCCGTTATTCTTCGCCGCTGCAGATGGCATTTTTGAGCAACTGACCGCGCAATTGCCGGGTAAACACGTAATTGTGCTCAACTGGTATGGTGTCACACTATTAGATGCTGGCGGGCTTGCAGCCCTTGAGCGGTTTATCAGCCGGTTACCTGAAGGAACAGAGTTGCGCATCTGTGAGTTAGGCTTTCAACCTCTGCGCACGCTGGCTCGTGCAGGCGTGAAACCGATTGAAGGTAAGCTTACCTTCTTCCCCGGTTTTGATGATGCAGTAAAAGATATCGTGCATACTCAGGTGTAATAAAACAGCGCGCCCCAGCCAGAAAGCAGGCTGGGGCGCATAATAATAAGCTAAGAACAATTTAGCTGTGGCGATGCTGTTTACGCTGGCAACGCTTATCAAAGTGGCGAACCCACCAGTAGCGGTCGGCAACTGCCTCGTGACCACTTACCCGCGCACCAACCAGCCAAAGTATGGCTCCCGCGAATATACTAAAAATAGCGCCATGGCCCAGCATCTCAGAAATATTCAATTGAGGTAACTGATTCAGGACGGAAACACCAACCCCGGCAACCATCACCACGAGACCAAACCCCATTAAGAAATTGCCGAGTAACGAAGCGTTTTTACGTTTCATATGTCACCTCCGGTAAAAAGTGGTTCGGTGGGGCTTCCCCCTCCTTTGTCTAAAGTATAAGCAGAACAAACTGACACAGTGTGCGTACAGGATCACAATAATGGCTTTAATATGACAAAATTTTACAAATAACTATTTGAATAAATGTATTTAATAATGATTGCCTCCATAAATTATCCATTTTTACTCCCATTATTTTCCCCTAAGTACGTTATCTGGACGTGCTGTAAAAAACAGTCCCGGGGCAGACCGCAATACCCGAACGTATTTTGTCATCTCCGTGCCGACCCGCTAAAATACGGCGCACTTATTTAATGCAGGAAGATGCATGTGGCTATTAAGTTAATTGTAGGGCTGGCGAACCCTGGCGCGGAATACGCCGCGACCCGCCATAATGCTGGTGCATGGTATGTTGATTTACTCGCACAACGTCATAACCAGTCTCTGAAAGATGACCCGAAGTTTTTTGGTTATTCTGCGCGTATTCAGGTTAACGGGAATGATGTCCGGTTGCTGGTTCCAACTACGTTTATGAACCTGAGCGGCAAAGCAGTCCTGGCGATGGCGAGCTTTTATCGCATTATGCCGGATGAAATTCTTGTCGCCCATGATGAGCTTGACCTGCCGCCCGGGGTAGCGAAATTCAAAACAGGTGGCGGCCATGGCGGCCATAACGGCCTGAAAGATATCATTAGTAAACTGGGTAATAACCCTGGGTTCCACCGCCTGCGAGTGGGTATTGGTCACCCAGGTGATAAAAATAAAGTCACCGGTTTTGTGCTGGGTAAACCACCACTATCTGAGCAGCAAGCTATTGATGCGGCTATTGATGAAGCCGTGCGCTGCACAGATATCTTATTCAAAGATGGCCTTACTCTGGCAACAAACCGCCTGCACGCCTTCAAAGGCTAGTTGTTTGCCACACTCTGGCGCGGTTGCACCGTTTTTTGCTGGCCGCGCCACACATGCAATTGCCGCCCTTAGATTGCGCTTTGTGTGTATAATAGGTATCAGACTATTTTATTCTTCATCAGGTTAATTATAACCCTTTGATTTAAGTGATTAAGGTGATCTAAACCATGGGATTCAAATGCGGTATTGTCGGCTTGCCGAACGTGGGTAAGTCCACATTGTTCAACGCACTCACTAAAGCGGGAATTGAAGCCGCAAACTTTCCGTTTTGCACCATTGAGCCAAACACTGGTGTTGTGCCCATGCCAGACCCACGCCTGGATAAACTGGCAGAAATTGTTAAACCACAGCGTATTTTGCCTACCACAATGGAATTCGTTGATATTGCCGGGCTGGTTAAAGGCGCATCCAAAGGTGAAGGCCTTGGTAACCAGTTCCTGACGAACATCCGTGAAACTGAAGCGATTGGTCACGTTGTGCGTTGTTTTGAGAACGACAACATCATTCACGTGAACAATAAAGTTGACCCGGCTGACGATATTGACGTTATTAATACTGAACTGGCGCTGTCTGACCTGGACACCTGCGAACGCGCCATTCATCGCGTTCAGAAAAAAGCCAAAGGTGGTGACAAAGACGCCAAAGCTGAACTGGCTGCACTGGAAAAATGCCTGCCACAACTGGAAAATGCCGGTATGTTGCGTGCACTCAAAACACTGACAGATGAAGACAAAGCGGCTATCAAATACCTGAGCTTCCTGACGCTGAAACCGACGATGTATATCGCCAACGTCAACGAAGATGGTTTTGAAAACAATCCGTATCTGGACACAGTGAAAGAAATTGCCGCAGCAGAAGGCTCTGTCGTGGTTGCCGTGTGTGCTTCTGTTGAGTCAGATATCGCCGAGCTGGATGATGCAGACCGTGACGAATTTATGGCGGAACTGGGCCTCGAAGAACCCGGCCTGAACCGCGTAATTCGTGCAGGCTATGAACTGCTTAGCCTGCAAACCTACTTCACCGCGGGTGTGAAAGAAGTCCGTGCATGGACTATCCCGGTTGGTGCTACTGCGCCGCAGGCCGCAGGTAAAATCCATACCGACTTCGAAAAAGGCTTTATCCGCGCGCAAACTATCGCTTATGAAGACTTTATTACCTATAAAGGTGAACAGGGTGCGAAAGAAGCCGGTAAAATGCGCGCTGAAGGGAAAGACTATATCGTTAAAGATGGCGATGTTATGAACTTCCTGTTTAACGTCTAAATAAAACCTGTTGTCTCATGAGGTTTCGCTGAATCTCATAACAACGAAAAAACCCTATAAAATCCACGCAATTGTGTGGATTTTTCATTTCATAATGTCTCAAATCATCTCGTAACAACGCTGTCAAAAATGAGTACATAGATGAGTACAACATTCTTCCATCTTCATTTTAAGTGAGTACAATAACGGTATAATAATTAAACAAGGCCCCGTTATGCTCACCGATACGCAATGCCGCACTGCCAAGCCGAAAGAAAAACTCTATCGACTCAATGATTTCAACGGTCTCTACCTCGAAGTGAAACCCAATGGCAAAAAGGCATGGCGCTATCGGTTTAAACTCAACGGTAAATCCAGCATGTTTGCGTTGGGTGAATACCCAACGGTCAAACTTGCAGAAGCCCGCGAGAAATGCGAGCAAGCGCGTAAGCTAGTCGCAGATGGAGTTAGTCCGACACAGGCCCGTCAGTTAGATAAAATCCGCAAGGTCAATGACGCATGTAACACCTTTGAGCTAATCGCCAAAGAGTGGTTGCAGATGAAAGACTGGGCCGAAATCACCAAAACGCGCCGACTGGATATGCTTGAACGAGTGGTTTTTCCCGCAATCGGTAAGCTCCCAGTCAGGGAGATCACTCCACATCACATTCTTAAAATTCTTCAGGAAACGGCTAAGCGCGGAGCTCCGACCGTTGCCGCTGAAGCCCGTCGAACCATTTCATCTGTTTTTGAGTTGGCAGTAGCGACTCTTAGAGCTGATAGTGATCCTGTCTGGCCCGTGCGCAAGGCTCTTCCGGCCAATAAGACACAGCACAAACAAGCACTGAATCCTCAGCAAATCGGAAAGTTATTAAGCTGTTTTGACAATAGTCGTGGCTCGTACCAGGTCAACTATTGCATGTGGCTTATGTGGTGGACATTAGCGCGTCCTGCAGAAGCCACCGGAGCGGAATGGATAGAATTCGATCTTGATAACGCCCTGTGGACCATTCCGGCAGCGCGGATGAAAGCCCGCAGAGAACACGTTATTCCCCTACCCTTCCAAGCTATCAAAATGCTCAGAACACTGCAGGGATTAACCGGGCATCGGCAGCACCTTTTCCCGGGCAGAGATAATCCGCTAGGTCCAATGACATCGCACTCGCTGCGCCAGCTACTTAAAAGCCTCGGCTGGAGTGGCATTTATAGCCCCCATGCAACCAGAACTACAGGAAGTACGCGTTTAAACGAAATGGGCTATCAGCCTGATGCTATCGAGGCTCAGCTTGCCCATGCTGATACCAATAATGTTCGCCGCACATATAACCACGCGACTTATCTTGATGAACGCAAAGTGATGATGCAAGAATGGGCTGATTTACTTGATGGATGGGTAAGCAGCACTCGCAGCGGTGCGGATGTTTCGTAAACGATGATGCATTGGTGTGTTGTTATTGATAAATAAATATTATTTTTATAAAAATAATAAAAACCACAATTTAGCCTATATTTATTTAACTACCTGATTTTACGAATATTGTTTGCCATGCTCTTCTGCCGGTATATTCTCTCTGGATTCCATCCATTAACACAGAGCACGATTCACTGCGGGAACACGAGTTCGTTCCGCGCCACAGTGTCACCATTCACTCCACCTAAACACACCTTTACCTACGGCAGATTAGAGTCAACATAGGAAGTCGCACTTGTATCAGGAAGACTCTGGCAGAATGGGTTTTAAATGTTTGAACGTCATCTATCGCTCAAGTTGAAGCAAGTGTGTAGCAATTCCCCACCTGACAGCGCTACATTTTCCATTAATTAGATCGAAAACAGAGTAACTCGCGTTGGCTTGCCTGACCAGTTCCATTTTAAACTCAGGGGAAATAGCATTTTCGGGGTAGTCGTTCTTTGGCGCGCATTAGGTGTCCAACTGCAAAATAAGTGAGTGCTTAAGTTACAGGATAGTGAATTCAGAGCCAGACAGTATTGAGGCGATGCTTACTGATAGACTCTAAGTGTTGTTGTTTCTTTGGCAAACATAAGCAAACCACTGACAAAATGCCTGTGTAGACCCGTTGCTTTCGTTATCTGACAGAAGATAATACCCTTCATTATCCAGCGTAGAGGTTTCAGACAGGATAACCAGATCACCACTGGCAAGTTCACGGCGAAACACTTCTGTAGGGCAAAGTGCCACACCATGGCCTGCAATCACAGCTGTCGCCAGCAAGTTGAAGTCCTGATATACCGGGCCGTGGCTGAGATTTTCTGGCCGGTATCCTGCTTTTATAAACCAGTCTTCCCATGCGGAAATCACTTCATCATGGAGCAATATCGCGTTATTTAGCCGGGCGTCACACAGGCTGTTCTCAAGATAGCGAGGGCTGGCAACGGGTTTATTAATCCGGGAAAAAAGACGTGTTGAAGAAATATCGTCGGCCTTGATATTTTGATGCGTGATTAATACATCATGTTTTTCAGGATCAAAGGATTCATGGGCACGCGAATAAGCCACTTCGATCGTTATTTTTGGATGGAGTTCAGTAAACTCTGCGAGTGCAGGAATAAGCCAGCGTGTGGCAATGGATGGAATACAGGCGACAGAAATAGCATTACGGTCTTTGCGTATGCGTAACGTTTGCGATGACACGGAGATAATGCCCAGCGCCTGTTGTATTGCCTGGTAATACTGTTCACCCGTCGGGGTTAATATAACGCCCCGGCCCGAACGTTCAAACAGACGTCGGCCGAGCCAGGCTTCCAGTTTTTTTATCTGCCCACTGATCGCAGCGTGTGTCACGCACAACTCTTCCCCGGCTTTAGAAATACTAAGAAGTCTGGCCGTGGCTTCAAAAGCACGTACTGCGTTCAGCGGGGGAAGAATCATCTGGCATCACTGTGGTCAGGTTAGAGACTGAGCATACTGTGTTTCGCTCAGTGAAGTCTATAACATGGGGCTACCCGGGGCGTTCGGACCATGTGCGTTTATTCCGCCCTCAGATAAGACAACGCGACTCGTTCAAAAATACGTGCCGAGGTTTCCAGTTTATTTATCCAGACATATTCATCGACGGCACCGCTCATTCCGACTTCCCCCGGGCCAATAATGACCATTGGCAGATTAAGTGGCGGGGCAATAATAGCAGCATCAGAGTAGTAAGCGACACCATCCGGGCCCGGGTTTTCAACCCCTTCAGCTGTACAGGCCGCGAGGCATTGCTCAACGAAAGGATGATCATCCGGGGTATCGACAGGCAGTTTAACATCCTGTTGTTCAATGCGAATATGTGGCCCGGCGATGGCCTCAAAAGCAGCCTGTACCGAATCAGGGCATTGCCCGGGAACCAGACGGATATCAATATCGGCAGAAGCCACATCCGGGATCAATGGAAACGCTACACCACCACGTATCATTCCGATGTTGATTGTCGGCGGGCCGATATGTCGGTGTACTGGTGCATCGAGGACCAAGTCATGCGCCTTATCCAGAAAACGAGCGAGACGAACAATTGCATTCCCCCGATCTCCGCCACGTCCTTCGGAAAACGCATTATGCCCATATTCACCCTGTGCAATCGCACGTAACCACAGCGCACCTTTTTCAGCGACAAAGGCCCGGTTGCCCGTTGGCTCAGACACCAGTAAAGCGCCAACACCATTAAAGTGCCCGTCAGCCAGCAACCTCCTTGCCCCCAGACAATTTGAGTTTTCTGCTGCAGAGAATGTCAGCACCAGATCACCTTTGAGCGTCTTACCGGAACGGGCAATATTCAACATCGCAACGGTCATGGCCGCCATTCCACCTTTCATATCTGTCGACCCGCGACCATACAGTCGGCCGCCTTTAATGTCACCGGCGAAGGGGTGAACCTGCCATTTATCAGCGTCGACACCAATCGTGTCAAAGTGAGCAGAAAATGCCAGCGCCGGGCCTTCACCTGTACCGCGCAGGCGAGCCACAAGGTTTGTGCGGCCAGGTGCAATTTCATAGACCAGCGGTTCAATACCTTCTTTTCGCAGTACGCGGGCGACCTCCATGGCGGCCAGTCGCTCATTCCCGGGTGGATCTATGGTATTTTGGGCTATCAGCGCTTGTGTTAATGCCAGTGTTTCACTCATTTACTTTCCTCCAATGAATTCAGTAATCGCCCATAGCCGGGAATGTTTTTCTGGCAACCAGACAAACGCAGTGCGTGCCAGAATGCTGCCTGATTGCTGACAACAACAGGAAGACCGGTTTTTTCTTCAATTTCATCAATGACATTGAGTGCTTTGGTCCCCGTGCAGGAAATAAACACCGCATCGACATCCGATAAGTCAGATGAAAGTACAGCATCAACAAAAAAATTGGCCGGAATAGAACCTATGGTATGGTCCGTGTCATAACCGGCAACACGTACTGAACTGAATGTGATGCCGTTCTCTGCTAAAAACGCCATCACGTTTTCAGTCATTTGGACGGTATAAGGGGTCACAAGCGCAATGCGCCTGGCTTTAAAGAAGCGTAATGCTTCCAGGGCCGCTGTAGCCGGGTTGGTAACACAAACCCCGGGACGGCCTTGCTGAATGAGTGTACTGACACGTTCAGGACCAATCAGCGTGGATGCCGATGTACAGCCAAAAACGATAGCATCCAGTGTCGACTCTGGCAGCAACAAACTGGCAGCGGGTGCGAGTTCATCAGCCAGCGCCAGAAATGTTCTGTCGCTGTTGGGGGTTTCCAGATAGATACGCGTGGAAAAAACGCCCATACTGTCATCCGGAACCATGTGGTGAAAATCGCGCTCAATAACCGGGTCGGTTGACAACACGATTAGTCCAATTCGGGCTGAATAGCCGTAGGGTTCTTCCAGCCCGACAGTTGCCTGGTGAACAACGGGTTGACATTGATGCGTGGAAATTGTCATGCAAAAACTCCTGAGATCAGAAGAAGGTACTTATGGCACCAGTTACCTGGTACTGAGCGTTTACCTGAAGTAAGCAGCGCCACTTATCAAACGTGGTGCAGGCGTGGGAAATACCGAAGCCAATCAAGTCACCTATCTGTAATGGGCTGTTATCAGGTATGTGCAGATAAGCGTGCTGGTCATTGAGTTTTGTCACTCTGTGCCCGTCCGATAACGGTTGTGGAACACGCATTTCACCGGGCCTGAGCCAGTACAGGGGGGCAGGGAGTTCCCAGTCATGCGAAATATCTCGTTTGCCGAGGGTGGCGAACCCCAGATTTTTCTCTGGGCGTGATTGTAATGCCGCCCAGACTTCAAGTGCGCCTTCTGGCACGTTGGCAGCCAGGTCATGCGCCTGTGGTGTGCGCTGAACAAGACGTTGAAAAGCGCGTTTATACGCGATGCTGTCACTGGTGATATAACACCCTGAGCGGATAACAACCCGCACGGGATGACGGCTGTGAAACTGTTTTAATGCGCTGCATAAATCAAAAAACTCGGTGCCTCCTGCGGTGAGGATAAGTTCATCGCTTTCCCAGAGCGCTTCTGCATCGCATGCAGTTGCACAATCAAGCATGCCTGTAACCATTGACTTTACCGCAGATTCCCTGGCATCTTGGTCATGACCTGAGACTATCCCTTCGTAACCCTCAATGCCTGAGAAGTGTACGCCAGGCTGTCGGCGGATATAGCGGGCGAGATACAGTGCATCCTCGACCTGACGCAGCCCCGTTCGTCCGCCTGTTACTCCCAACTCAACCAGTAATCGCAAGGGCGCAGGCAACTCACGCTGAGTACAGGCAGCAACCAGTTGATCAACATTGTCCTGGCTGTCAACAATAACCCACAACTGCACCGCAGGGTGAAGCTGTAATGCACTCAGTACCATCTGGATATTACCTTCACCGACTAACTGGTTCGCCAGTAAGATCCTTCTGAACCCCAACTGCACAAAAAAGACGACTTGTTGCGCGGTTGCCGCAGTTATTCCCCAAATACCGTCTTCCAGTTGCATTTGAAATAGTTCCGGTGCCAGTGTCGTTTTACCGTGCGGGGCAAGACTGATACCGGTGGCTGCGAGGTATTCGCGCATCCATTTTCGGTTTTCTTGCATGATGTCGTCGCGGAGAATGGCGAGAGGCACAGGTAAACGATGATCACCAAGGTAATACCCGGCATCGCCAATCTTGCCTGTAATACCGGTGTAGTCTGCCGGAATACCTTTACAGTGTATTCCGACAGGCGTATTTCGCATGCGTTGTATGTGAGCAGTAAACGTTTTCTGATCACATGATTGTGGGTCGGGAAAAGGTTTCATAACGGGCTCCTGTGGCCACCTGTTCAGTGAATTAAAAACACGTAAAGTGTAATGAGTCACAGCCGCTTTCAACCAGCAGGATTTTCTTTGATAGATATAAGTTTTTTTTACATATGATTATTTGAATATAATTAACTTAATGTTTAATAAGTAATTTTATTTTTTACACTATGAACATGTTAGTTAAATTAACATAAACCAGAGATTTTATAGTTTGTCCTTCTCTGGCCAGTCATTAATAGTAAGGACTGAATACCATATGAGGAAAACAGGCATTTATCTGGGCTACCGTCGGGAGTACGAATAACCCGAGTGGCTATCCCCTGTCAGGACAGAGATAAAACAGGCAAGCACTGAACCTTCAATGAGGAGACACAGCAATGAAAAAATTTCTGAAAAGCGCATTAACATCGCTATTGTTTATTGGTCTTAGTGCGCAGGCTCAGGGTGAGCATGTACTGCGTGTGGGGAGTGACATTACATCACCACCGTATATTTATTATGATGCGCAGAAACAACCAGCAGGGTTTGATGCAGAATTTATGCAGGCGCTGGCCAGGGCGGGGAATTTTACCTTGCAATTTAATGATACCCGGTTTGAAAATCTGATTTTAGGGCTGAATGCCGGAAAATTTGATGTTATTGCCTCGTCAATGTTCATTAAACCTGAGCGGGCAAAAGTTATCGATTTTATTCCTTATGCTGACGCCGGGCTGGGTTTCCTGGTGAAAAGTAACAGTACTTTCAAACCAGAAACACCTCTGGCATTGTGTGGTAAACGTGTCGGTATTATTAAAGGTGCGGCTTACATTAGCACACTAAGTAAAGTGTGTGCTGATACAGGGAAAACGATTGATATCCGTGAGTTTCCAACCTCTGCAGAGGCCAGTCAGGCAGTGATGTCGGGAAATGTTGATGCACAGGCGGATGATGTGGCGGTATTAAAAGTGGCGGTTGATAAGACTAACGGACGACTGGTAGTGAGTACCAAATCAGTGTTATACCCCGTGGTGCTGGGCATCGGTATTTCTAAACAGCACCCAGAAATTAAAGCCAAACTGGAGTCCGCGTTCACCATTATTAAAGGTAACGGCGTCTACCAAAAACTATTGAGTAAATATCATCTTGCCAGCCCGACGGCTGAACAATATGAGGCAGCAATAGGTAAATAACGACGCTGTAATGTATCACGTCTTTTTAAAAAGTGTGTGTGGTAATTGCTCTGCATACACTGTTTGTTCAGTGACGGTATGAGATAACGCAATGACTAATTTTGACTGGCAATATGTTGTTGGCCTGTTCGCCGATACGGATTTCTGGAAAGCAAGCGTTACGGTGGTAATACTTTCTGTGCTGACGTGGGTTAGCGGATTGTTTATTGGGCTGGGTATTGCTCTGTGCAAAGAGTCGAGAAAAGGGTATTTACGGACTGCCGCATCAGGTTACATCTGGTTTTTCAGAAGTTTACCATTATTGGTTTTGCTAATATTTGTATATAACCTCCCTCAGTTATTTCCTTCAACAACGGTATTTTTATCTAATCCGTTTATTGCCGGGTTAATTGCATTAATTGCCAGTGAATCTGCCTACATTGCTGAAATTCATCGTGGTGGATTGTTGGGGGTTCCCCGGGGGCAGCATGAGGCGGGTAAGGCACTGGGTATCAGTTACTGGGGGCGGTTACGTCTGATCATTGTTCCACAGGCATTTCGTATTGCCTTGCCGAGCCTGTCAAATGAATTTATCACCATTGTCAAACTGACCTCACTGGTCTCGGTGATTTCTCTGAATGAGATATTGTTGGTAGGTCAGCGCCTGTACACCCAGAATTTTAAGGTCATTGATACATTAGTGGTTGTTGCTGTTTTTTATGTATTGATCGTCAGTGTGTTCAATTTTTTGATTCACCATCTTGAACGCTGGCTTGATGTGACAAAGGTGCGCACAGTGGACAATGGTCAGAATGGTCAGGTTAGCGTGTCAGCTTGTGAACCTGTTGTTCCTCTGTCGTTCCCCCGCACACCTCCCTCAACACGTAATCCGGTTGTGATTTCAATAGAGCATATTGTAAAAAGTTTTAGTGGCAGAGAAGTACTTAAAGATGTGAACATCCGGATTCGCCAGGGTGAAGTTCTGTCGGTTATCGGGCCGTCAGGGTCCGGGAAAACAACACTGATTCGTACCATTAATGCGTTACAGGATATTGATGAAGGTGTGATACTTTTTGATAACCGTGAGTGGATCGGCGCACATCAAAATACCTATCGACTGGCCGTGGATTTTGAAAAACGCATTACAGATATCGGTATGGTATTCCAGAGTTTTAATTTATTTCCACATATGACAGTTCTGAAAAATGTCACTCTGGCTTTGCATTATCATCATAAAGCACATGGGAAAAATGCCGAAGACAGGGCCCGGCAGGCACTGCAAAAAGTGGGCATGCTGGCGCACGCACAGAAATATCCGCATCAACTTTCTGGAGGGCAGCAACAACGTGTCGCGATTGCCCGCGCAGTGGTTATGGAGCCGCGCGTGATGTTGTTCGATGAGCCAACTTCGGCACTGGATCCGGAAATGGTCAACGAGGTGTTGCGTGTTATTGAAGACCTTGCACGGGAAGGGATGACCATGATTATTGTTACTCATGAGATGCGTTTTGCCCGACGAATATCAGATCGGATTATTTTTATGGAAAATGGCGGTATTGTTGCGGATGACTCGCCTGAACATTTATTTACCAGCCAAAACCCTCGGATAGCCGGTTTTTTACAACCGTCTTCAGAATAATCGGTGTTTGTTATATTCTTTATCAGGAGAGTGATATTTTATGCTACCTAAAGTAATTTCAGCTGAACAGCTCATTCACGCTGTTTGTTTTGATAACAATGTGATTATGGCTATTGAAAACGCCTTTGCATCCCTGGCCAATGATGCACCTGTCGTCATGCCGCCAGTGATGCAAATTAGCGTCGCCCGCCACCACGGGCAAACCTGTGTGAAATCAGCTTATGTACCCGGGGCATCCCATTTTGTCGTTAAACTGGCGAGTACCTGGCATGATAATCACCTGTCAGGACTGCCAAACAGCAGTGGACTGATGCTCGCCTGCCGGAGTGATACTGGCAGAGTCGATGCGATTCTTCTCGATAATGGCTACCTGACGGCATTAAGAACACAAGCTGCCGGAGCCGTCGTTGCCAAATACCTTTCTCGTGAAAGCAGCACTGTTGCGGGTATTATCGGTGCCGGGCGGCAGGCGGGACTGCAATTAGCCGCATTGCTGGCTGTTCGGCCAATTAATAAGGCGCGAGTGTGGTCACCACAACTGGCTCAGACTACACTGTTCTGCGAGAAAATGTCAGCGCAACTGGGGATTGATGTGCAACCTGTGGACCGGCCGGAGTTGGCAGTGCGTGGTGCAGATATTATTGTAACGGCGACACCAGCAAAACAGCCAATTGTTCAGGCAGACTGGCTAAGCTCTGGCCAGCATATTACGGCAATGGGTGCCGATGCGCCGGGTAAGTCAGAGCTCTTTCCTGATGTTCTGGCGAAGGTGACGCGGTATGTGGCCGACAATAAGCAGCAGTGCCGTACATTGTCGGAACTCTATATGGCGCAGGTTTCAGGTAAGATAACAGAGGACTATCCTGTCATTGAAATCGGCGATGTTATTGCCGGGGGGAAGCCCGGACGGCTTGGCGACCAGGATATTACACTGGCCGATTTAACCGGTCTTGGAGTGCAGGATACGGCAATCGCCATGCTGGCCATGAAGCAACTGGGATTATGTGATATTAACTAAGTTACGATGATATACCCCCGGATCAGAATGACATGGGGCCAAAAAAAAGGCCCGAAATAGCTATCCATGCGGGCCTTAAACACCTGTTCTCGGACAGAACAGGGTAATCAGGGTAATTTGTGTATTCAGTGTATCCAGAACATGTTGACAGGTTGTTTCTGTAAAGATAACGACATCAACATGGTTTTTGGGTTATGACTTTTTTGTCTCAGAAGTAAAGATGCATCTGAAAATATCACTATAAATTTCTGATAGTATTTCACCTTCAGTTTTGTCGATATTTCGGTGCTGAAAACGGAGAAAAGCGCCTTCCTGCAACACAGACATCACTTCAGCAAGTGCTTTTAACCGGCATTCGCTCATTCCAGGGTTATATTTCCTGAGACGGGCCAGCCTTTTCTGCATCAGTCTGCGACTGGCTTCATACAATATTGTTGCTATTTTTTCATTTCTGGTCGCTTCAGTATAAATTTCTAACAGTAACGTGTTCCCCTGTTGCCAGAATACCGTATTGGCAGTTTGCGTTCCGGCGAGCGCTTGTGCTTCCGTTTTCAGATTCATATCTTCTGTCACTAAGCGGTTTATCTGTAACTGGAAAAAAGAATGGATAATTTTACAGACAATCTCATCTTTATTATGAAAGCAACGGTAGACCTGACCAACACTGATATGGCAACGTCGGGCTATATCTGAGACCAGTGTTCCTCTGATGCCCTGCGTGTGAAATAACTCACACGCGGCATTTATTATCAACGCTCTGCGAGCGGCATAACGCGCCGCCCGGTCTTTTTTTGCTAAATTCATGGCAAACAACTCGTCTGCCTGTTCAGCCTTTGCCCGATATTGCAACTAAACATGGACGTCATGCTTTCCACCCGCCACCTAACACTTTGTACAGTGTAATTTGTTGTGAGAGTGTAGAAAGTCGGGTAGAGATTTGTGTTTGCTGTGACTGGTACAGTGAGCGCTGGGCAACCAGTACGTTCAGGTAGTTATCCACCCCTGCGCGGAAACGTGCCTGGGCAAGGTCATAGTATTGCTGGCTGGCTGCGGTGTCCTGCTCACGGGCAAGCAGTTCATTGTGCCAGGTTGCCTGTCCGGCCAGTGCATCGTTGACCTCTTTAAACGCCTGCTGGATGCTTTTCTCATAATTTGCAATATCAATACGTTTGGTAATTTGGGCAATATCCAGATTGGCCTGATTTTTACCGCCATCAAATATTGGCAGTGTAATGGTGGGAATAAAGTTCCAGTATGCTGTACCGCTATCGAACAGGTTGTTCAGGCTGGATGATGCGCTCCCGCCAAAGGTTGTCAGGCTTATGCTGGGGAAAAATGCAGCACGCGCTGCTCCGATATCGGCATTGGCTGCTTTGAGTGTGTGCTCTGCAGCCATAATGTCGGGCCTGTGTGTTAACAGGTCAGAAGGCAGTCCGGCGGGCAGAGCAGGAAATTGCCATTGTTTATCCAGACTGGCGTGAGACAGGATTCCTTTTGGCAACTGAGTACCCACTAGTAAACGTAATGCATTGGTATCCTGAGCCACCTGGCGCTGATATTTTTCGACATCAGCCGCTGCGCTTTTTACTGAGGTTTCCGCTTGCATGACCGCCTGCGCATCACTGGTTCCAGTACGGTACATCTTCTGGGTTAATACCAGCGACTGGCTCTGGCTGTATAACGTACTACTGGCAAGGCGCAGCAGATCATTATCTGCACACAGTGTCAGATAAGCGGTGGCGACGTCAGAAACCAGGCTCAGTCGGGTCGCGCGCGTTGAGGCTCGTGTGGACAAATATGTCTCCATTTCCACATCGCGCAGACTACGCAGGCGGCCAAAGAAGTCCAACTCCCAGGCGCTGATACCCGCACCTGCTTCGTACTGGTGCCAGGTAGCCGGACCGGTACTCTTTGTGGAATACAAATTCCCCGGGACATATTCTGCGGTTTCTGTACCACTGATATTAATTGTGGGCATTAACGCTGAACGCTGGACCCGAAATTGCGCCTGGGCTTTCTCAACATTAAGCGCTGCGACGCGCATATCACGGTTATTTTCCAGTGCTTGCTGAATCAATGATTGCATCACTGGATCGTCAAAAAACTCTTTCCATCCGATATCACTGGTGTTTCCCGCCAAATCTACCTTCTGACTGTTCCAGTGGTTCGCGATCGGTAACGCAGGACGCTGGTAATGTGGCTGTAAATTACAACCCGTCATCAGTAAGGCCAAAAAAACCACACTTCCGTGACGGGCTATAGACGAAGACTTATTCATGAGATTGCCCCTGTTTAACGGCAGTATGTTGCCCACGATGACTGAACAGCCGAACGACCACCACATAGAACATGGGAACAAAGAAGATGGCCAGGAAGGTTGCGGTCAGCATTCCCCCCACAACGGCGGTCCCGATAGAGTGCTGGCTACCGGAACCTGCACCGTGGGAAATGGTCAGGGGAAGGACTCCCAGTACGAAAGCCATGGATGTCATGATGATTGGACGGATACGTAATTTCGCTGCTTCAGTCGCCGCTTTAACGATATCCATACCTTCTTTTTCATACATGTCTTTCGCAAATTCGACGATCAGAATGGCATTTTTGGCCGCCAGCCCCACCGTGGTCAGAAGGCCAACCTGGAAAAACACATCATTGGCCAGGCCACGTATCAGCATGGCCGCGATAGTCCCCAGCACACCAAGTGGAACGACCATGATGACGGCAAACGGGATAGACCAGCTTTCATAAAGAGCTGCCAGGCAGAGGAATACGACCAGCACCGAAAGGATATAGAGTGATGCTGTCTGGGAACCGGCCTGTTGTTCTTCATAAGACAGACCGTGCCATTCAACCTTAAAGCCCTTTGGTAATTTGGCAGCTATCTCCTGTACTGCTTTGACGGCATCACCTGAGCTGTAGCCGTTGGCTGGGGCTCCCATGATATTAACCGCAGAAATGCCGTTGAAACGCTCATAACGGGGGGAGCCATATGTCCACTCGCCGCTGGCAAAAGCGCTGAAGGGAACCATTTGTCCATCCGAATTTCGGAAGTACCATTGCTGCAAATCTTCCGGGGTAACACGGGATGCGGCACGCCCCTGAACATAGACATCTTTGACGCGATCATGATAAATAAACTGATTAACGTAGCTTGACCCCCAGGCAATAGACAGGGTGTTGTTAATATCCTGCATACTTAATCCCAGTGCGCGGGCACGTTCGTCATCGATTAACAGCTTATATTGTGGTTCATCGCTCATGCCGTTATGGCGCACCATCGTCAGTCGCTTATCTTGATTCGCCATTGTCAGAAATTGATTCATCGCAGCCATCAATGCGGCATGGCCTTTTCCTGCTGTGTCCTGAAGGTAGAAGTCAAATCCTGTGGCGTTGCCCAGTTCCATGACAGCGGGTGGAACCAGTGCATATGCGCGGGCATTTTTGAGTGTGGCAAAATAGGCCATTGAGCGGGCGGCCAGTGCCTGAACACTTTGCCACTCACGGGAACGCTGACTCCAGTCTTTTAGCCGGACAAAAAGCATCGCGTTATTTTGACCCCGCCCGGCGAAACTAAAACCATTTGCCGCAAAGACGGAACTCACCACATCTTTTTCTGTTGTCAGATAGTGTTTTTCTATTTGGTCTAAAACCTGCTGGGTTCGTTCAGCGGACGCATTGTCTGGCAGTGCGACCTGTACCATCATGACGGCCTGATCTTCATCGGGCAGGAAAGTTGTTGGCAGACGAGTAAACAGGAAACCAGTTAAGAGAACAAACCCAAGGTAAATCACCATGAACAGAGAACGCTTGCTGATAACAGTACCAACACTGTCGGTGTATTTCAGTGTTCCTCTGTCAAACAGCCGGTTGAAGAATCCGGAAAAACCTCGCGCTTTTTTCGTTTCATCAACCGGTCGGAGCAGGGTGGCGCAAAGTGCGGGGGTAAAAATCAGAGCAACCAGTACGGATAATGCCATTGCAGACACTATGGTGACGGAAAACTGTCGGTAAATGATCCCGGTTGAACCACTGAAGAATGCCATTGGTACCAGCACAGCCGAGAGCACCATTGCTATCCCGAATAATGCGCCCTGGATTTGTTGCATGGATTTGATGGTGGCCTGCCTGGGGGGGAGCTTGTCTTCGTGCATCACACGTTCAACGTTTTCTACCACGACTATCGCGTCATCCACTAACAAGCCAATGGCCAGTACCATACCAAACATGGTGAGTGTATTAATGGAATACCCGAAAGCGTAAAGCACCCCAAATGTTCCCAGCAATACCACGGGGACCACTAAGGTGGTGACAATCGTCGCCCGGAGATTCTGTAAAAACAGCAGCATGACGGCGAAGACCAGGACAATAGCTTCAAGGAGCGTTTTGACGACCTCTTCAATTGAGGCCTGCACAACGGGAGATGTGTCGTAAGGAAACTGGACCTGAACGCCTTCAGGCAGGGTTTGTCTCAGATTATTGATGGTTTGATTAACCGCTTTCACGGTATCAAGGATGTTGGCTCCACTGGCAAGACGCAAGGCCATCCCGGCTGAAGCTCTGCCGCCAAATGTTGATGAGATACTGTAGTCTTCCGGCCCCAGGTCGACACGGGCCACATCCTTGAGCCGCACCTGCGAGCCATCACTGTTGACTTTCAGCAGAATATTGTCGAACTGCTTAACGCTGTCAAAACGGGTTTTACCGATAATGGTGACACTGAACTTACTGCCTTTAACTGTCGGCAGCCCCCCCAGTTTCCCAGATGAAACCTGTACGTTTTGTTGTGAGATTGCTGTTGTTACATCCGCGGGTGTTAACGCATATTTGTACAGTTTTGCCGGATCAAGCCAAATACGCATAGCATATTCTGACCCCATCATCAGGTAATCACCCACACCTTTGGTCCGCAGAATAGGGTCTTTCAATTTTGATACTAAAAGGTCCCCGAGATCGGCATCGGTCATGTGAGGGTTCGTTGATGTGAGGCTGACGACCAACATAAAGTTCTGTTGATATTTAGCAACCCGGATCCCTTGTTCGGTCACTTCGTCAGGAAGCTGGGATTCGGCCAGGGATACTTTGTTTTGAACCTGAACCTGGGCAATATCCGGATTCGTTCCCTGGTTGAACGTCGCGATGATGCTGGCACTACCATCGTTATTACTGTTCGATTCAATATAACGCAGGTTATCAATCCCATTCAGCTGTTGTTCAATGACCTGTACCACAGTTTTCTGGACGGTTTCCGCGCTGGCGCCTGGGTAAGACAGCGAAACAGAAATCGCCGGAGGGGCGATATTGGGGTATTGATTAATGGGCAGAGTTTTAATGGCCAGAGCGCCACCTAACATGATAATGATGGCAATCACCCAGGCAAAGATAGGGCGCTCGATAAAAAATTTGGACATGTTGGTTCCCTATTGCGCAGAGGCATCCGTCATGGATAACTGCACATCACTGGCGGGTGGGGTGGTGTCGGCCGGGACTTCCTGCGGAATGACTTTGCTGTCAGCATGGACGTTAAGTAAGCCCTGCGTGATAACCCGGTCCCCTTCATGCAGGCCTGCTGTGACGAGCCAGTTACCGTTAATGGTACCTTCTGTGGTAATAAGGTGAAGCCGGGCGATATTGTTTTTATCGACAATGTAAACCCAGGGGCGGCCACGGGTATCATGGCTAACAGCTTCCTGGGGAACCAGAATCCCGTGCTCTTCAATCGCCTGTTTCATGACGGCATGGACAAACATGCCGGGTAACAGGATCCTGCCTGGGTTAGGAAACGTTGCGCGCAGAGTGACTGACCCTGTTCCTTCATCCACGTTGACTTCTGAAAATTCCAGTCTGCCATCAAGGGGGTAAACACTGCCATCTTCCAGAGTCAGTTGAACTGCGGCTTCGTGTCCATTGAGGGCTTTTAACCGCCCGGAAGCCAGTGCATTACGCAATTCAAGTAAAGAACGCGAAGATTCACTTACATCGACATAAATAGGATCAAGTTGTGTGATTGTGGTCAGGTAACTGGTCTGCCCGCTGGTAACCAGTGCCCCTTCCGTAAACAGTGAACGACCTATCCTGCCACTGATAGGGGCAAGGACTCTGGTGTAATTCAGGTTCACTCTGGCCGTATCAAGGTCAGCTTTGGCTTCTGCTGCACTGGCCACGGCATCGTCGTAAGTTTGTTCACTCACGGCATGGTCGGCAACCAGCACGCGGTAGCGGCGAACGGTTGCCTGATCGTTGTTAAGCGTCGCCAGGGCTTTGTCATAGGCAGCCTGGTAGGTCGCCGGGTCAATCTGGTACAGTTGCTGACCCGCCCTGACCTCGGAGCCTTCCGTGAACAAACGCTTCTGAATAATGCCATCCACCTGGGGGCGTACTTCGGCAGTTCGAACCGCAACGGTTCGCCCGGGGAGTGTGCGGTGTAAGGCTACTGGCTGAGAATGTAATGTTACCACGCTGACCTGCGGTAACGGTTGCGTCATGTTATTTTGTGTATTTCTGTCACATGCAGAGAGGGACAGAGCAATACAAATAACTGATACCCGAATTTGCATTTTGCGGTCCGAATTTTTTAAATAAATTACTCAGGTCTTCCACTAAGTGGCAATAGTAATAAATTACATTTTCCACCTGAAGAAATGAAATAGAATAGTTTTGTCAGATTATATCTTTCCAGTTGCGAATTCCCTTTACCCATATATAGCTATAGTTACCAATTATCTCAGATGCAGTTTTTGGTTGGTGGAGAGTAAGGTTATAAAAGTCATTGGATATAACATCCATCAAACCCTCAGCAATGCTGGCCTCATTTGTGACCATGTCATTGCCACACCAGGGGACCGGGGAAAAAGAAAAATTCTGGTCGGTATCACGGGGAATATTCATTTTATCCAGATAAGTATAAAAAGTGTCTTTATCTACGGGGCAATACTCCAGTTCAATACCAGAAGCTTTACTGACAATATGGCAAAGATCACGCTGTGAAACAGATTGCCGGCCTGTGATATTATATGCTGTATTATCTTTACCTGCGCCAAGTAGTAGTTCAGTTGCAGCTTCTGCGCAATCATCTTTAGCGACAAATGTTGCTTTCCCTTCCCCTGCCGTAGTAACCCATTTATTTTCTGACATCAGTGCCAGCATAACTGATGTGGTCAGGTAATTTTCCAGGTAAAGATTATTACGCATAATATTATATTTCAGGTTGTGCATTCGGCTGGTGGCTTTAAGCCATGATTCTGTCGCAGTATGGTCCGGTGTAACATAAACATGCTGATAGCGAGGGTCTGATGCCCCGATAAAAGAGCAGTAGGTGATGTGCCCGACACCTGCACTTACCGCTGCATCAATGACATCACAGTGTTGTCGGACACGTTTTTCACCAATCAGTACGCCGGAAATCATAAACATGCGGTCAGCACCTGAGAATGCTTTCAAACACTGTTCTGGATTATCATAATTAGCCTCACGAATTTCCACGCCAGCTGCTGTCCATTCGTTTATTTTTTGGGCTGGTAAACGATGTGGATTAGGGCATGTCAATATTAGTTGGGATGCTTTCACCCTTTTCAGCATGTTTTCTGCAATTCTGCCACCCAGTTTCCCATCACACCCTGTTACAAGATATTTCATTTTATCCTCTTCATGCCATTTGAAATTAATTGTACTTTACGTGATTCATGAGTAAGTGTTTAATGGAAAAAATTCATACACTATAAAAGAATTTTATTAAGGGTAAAGGTAATGAAAATCATACAGTTAAGATGCTTTGTTATTCTGTGTGAGACACTCAGCTTTTCACAAACAGGGGATATATTACACCTGACTCAGCCAGCTATCTCACATCAGATAAAAAAACTGGAAAGCATTTTAAAATTCCAGCTTTTCATTCGAACAAACCACAGGGTCGAACTAACGGCGGCAGGTAAACATTTCTATTCTGATGCGAAAGATTTTTTATCAAGACTTCAGGTGGGGATTACTGAGGCATCATTAATAAACAAAGGGAAACTTAGTGTAATAAAAATAGGGTATGAGGGGCATGCTCTTGAAATGAATAATTTGCCAGTGGTGATGCGAATGTTTTCATCCATGTACCCGGATACTCAGGTGATTGTGTTAAGAATAAATCATAAGGAAAGGAAAAATGCTCTTCTTTCCGGCTCATGTGATATTATTATGACAGTTAAAGATAACATAGAGAATACCGAAGGGGTTATCTATAAAGAAATTATGAATGAAGGGATGATGTGTCTTATGCATCATGATAACGTGCTGGCGTCAAAGTCAATAATAGGATTTAATGATATTCGCAAAGAAATGATTATCTTGCTGGACCCCAATAATGGTCCTAAAGAATGGCTTATTGTCCAGCAACGGCTCATCTCTATGTTACCTGAGAGTCAGTGGCTTTTTTCCGACTCAATTTCTTCAGGTGAAATCTTTATAAAATCAGGAATGGGGATTGCGATCATTCCTGTGTTTTGCAAACCGCAGGGCGATGATATCGTTTGCTTGCCTTTTATGATGAAGGAGTCTTTTTCATATGGGGTGGCTTACCTGAGTAAATCAGCAAATGAGAAAATTCAGTCTTTAGCTCGTTTGCTTCAAAGTGAGTTAAAAATGATAGATAAAAGTTAACTCGTAAGCGTAATCTCAATATCGTCCGACTCTGAATCCACGTTAAGCACCCACTTATTTTTCAGGTGGACACCTATATGCGCCAAATAATGCCCCCCCCCCGAAAACGCTATTTCCCTGAGTTTAAAATGGTTTTGTTAATGGAATGATCGCCCCCTATATATTGTGCCACAGTGGGACGGCAAATCCTCACCACTTGAGCGGAACGGCTATCCCTTCAGGTCTAGGGTAGTTGTCCCCCTCTCTGAAAACCCCTTGAGAGCAACCGGAGTGACAAATGAAACGTATTTCACCAGAGCGTAAGGCCGCAACACTGGCGAAATTACTTCCCCCATACAACATGACCGTGGCCGCTGTTGCACAGATGGAAGGAATATCCGAAGCTACCCTGTATTGATCCTGATCTTACCCAGCAATAGTAGACACACGATTAAGTGAGTAAACTCTCAACCAGAGGTGACTCATGACAAAACCGACTTCAACCAGCCAGAAGCCCCGTAAACAACACACACCTGAATTCCTTGATGAAGCCCTGAAACTGACTGAGCGTATTGGTGTCACTGCTGCTGCCCGTCAGCTCAATCTTTATGAATCGCAGCGCTATAACCTAGCGCAGTAAGCAACAGCAACAAATGACGTCTTCAGAACGTGAAAGCGAACTGACCGCAGAAATGCCCGGTTAATGCGACAGCTGGCAGAACGGGATGAGGAACTGGCCATTCTCCAAAAGGCCGCGACATACTTCGCGAAGCGCCTGAAATGAAGTATGTCTTTATTGAAAAGCATCAGGCTGAGTTCAGCATCAAGGCCATGTGCCGTGTTCTTCGGGTTGCCCGAAGCGGCTGGTATGTCTGGCGCAGGCGTCATTGTCAGATAAACCCATGCCAGCAGTTCCGATTCGTTTGTGATGAGGCGGTCCGCAACGCATTCACTGAAGCAAAACAGCGCTATGGTGCGCCACGCCTTACTGATGAGTTACCGGAGTACAACATCAAAACCATTGCTGCCAGTTTGCGTCGTCAGGGATTACGGGAGAAAGCCAGCCGCAAATTCAGACCGGTCAGCTACCGTGAACATGGTCTGCCGGTATCAGAAAACCTGCTGAAGCAGGACTTTATCGCCAGCGGTCCGAACCAGAAGTGGGCAGGTGACATCACATATCGTGTGCCCGGAGTTCAGGGCGAACCAAGCTGAAAGAAAAATTTGGTCCTTCAGTCACCCTTCACATGACGAAAAATAATAAAATAAGACTCAACAAAATAGCCAAAATCCACACAGGCTGTAGGCATCCTGGCACAGAAGAACGATGTGAAATGATTGCTGAGCTAATCAACCAGCACTACATTGAATATGTTTTTGACCACACAGAGCCTATTCCTGCATATATTTTTAAAAAATATCGGGATATTAAAATAATGTATAAGATCGAAGGTCTGAACGATAAACAAATCGCAAAAAAAATGAATGAAAAAAAAGAAAAACAGCTACGAAAAGTCGGCACTAATGAGGCTTCATTCGTGGACAAAACCTGGGAGGCAAAGGATGTCAAATCCTTCAGGGATTCACAACACGTCTGTAATCTGATGAAAAAAGCCACAAGAGCGCCAGGTGGTAAAAAATAGTGCGGCAGAGCACATCTGACAGACTATATGTAAACACAGCCAGGATGTATCCTGACTGTGTTTTTTCATGTCAAAACCGCACAGAGGAAGAGACCCGCGACAGACTCAGCGCGGAGCGCCGGTCATAAATCGCCGTGGTACTGATATCACTGTGTCCGGCGAGCTGGCGCACAATATTGATATCCGCACCCTGCTCCAGCAACCGGGTAATAAAAGTGCGCCGCAGGTCATGGGGGGTAAACGTACTCACCTGTGCGGTTATCTGCAGATGGCGCAGTATCCCTGTCAGGCCAGATGGCGTCAGCGGCAGACCGGTAATATTCCCGCTCCGGTGAATGCGGCAGAACAGGAAACGGTTACTGTCACTGATTTTCAGCCATGATGCCAGTGCCTTTCCGACCGCGGGTGACACCACAATACTGCGATGTTTGCGCCCTTTCCCCTGCCGGACAGTCAGTGTTCGCGTCGGGATATCGTAATCCTGGCGGTTCAGTGCCACCAGTTCCCCGGCCCTGAGCCCGGCACCACACAGTGTGAGCAGTATGGCATGGTCCCGCTTCTGGCGGCTTTTGTGCGCATGTTGTTTTGCGGCATCCATCAACAGGCGGATTTCGTCCCTGCTCAGTGCCCGCCCGGCGGGAGCCCGCTCGCCCCGGAGACCTTTTACTGACCGGATGCGGGCCAGTGACTCCGCATCCATCTGTCCCAGATTAAAGGCGGTCTGTGCCACACCTTTCAGCGCAGCCAGTGTCATATTGATGGTGGTTATCGCGTACCCCTGCCCGGAGAGCGCGGCCCGCACCGCAGCCACATCAGCATAGCGCAGTGCTGACCAGTCGAGACTGCTCACTGTGGCGTGCTTTTGCAGTATTGCGGCACTCAGCGCCAATAAGGAAAGCATACTGCGCCGCCCGGTCGGGGCCAGCCCTTCAAGCCAGACACTGGCCGGGCTGAGTGAGCCGTCTGACGATACATTCGGTTGTCGTTTCATCCCGCCCCCATTAATGCACATTAACAAAAGTCAGCATTACTGCATCACGGTTCACCGCCGTCTCCCGGGAGCAGTTGAATGCCACGTGAGTCCGTCGCGTTCCGGTCTTAAGGTGTTTATGCGTTTTCATCATCAGCCTCGCCTTTTTCAATAAACCAGATGGCCTGGCGGAATAACTGGTGCCCTCCGGGCCTGGCGCGCAGTGACCAGTAACGTTGCCGCACCCGCGTGTAGCTCCCGCTGTCGAAAAAATACATCCATTTGCTGTCCATATGACTGACGACTGACCAGTGATACTGGTCACCAAGCAACACCACCCGGTCGGGGTGCTGCGCCAGCCAGTTCCGGCACTGCGCAAGAATGTCACGGGTTGTCAGTCCCCGCGTCTGAGCAAAGGGCTTATGGAAGTGGAAAGGCCAGCGCGATTCACGGCGCGACTGCAGAAAATTCAGCAGTGCATCAAGCTGCGCTGATTCCGTGCCGGTTATCAGGCAGTCGGCGATGTCATAGTGCTGACTGAAAAAACTGACCAGCGCCCTGAACAGGGGCTTTCTTCTCAGGCCGGGATGAAGCCAGTAAAGCGCATTCACCACACTGTAAATGCCGCAAAGGGCATCCAGGTCACCCTGAATGGCGGGACGCAGTCCCCGGTTGTGTTTCTCTTTCATATACTGAGCCATTGAATATTCGCGATATGGCTCATGACGCCATGAGTACTTTGTTGCTGATGCGCGCGTTTAACTTAACCTGCTGACTTTCAGTTTCCGGTATGCAGGGTTACCGTGTAAATCTTCATCCGGCAGTACTGTATGAAGTTGCGCTGCCAGAGTTCGAACAGGGCTTCGCCTTCTTCTTCATCCAGGTCACCCCCCATGGCGTACCAGATATACCCCTGACTCCAGCAAAAATCGATTTCCTTTTCCAGCTCCGGCCAGGGGTGCCCTGAGTAACTGAAGTCGGTGATGTAATCGAAATACCACCCTCCAGTCTGATGTGTCAGCCGGATTTCGACCGGATGGAAACCACCGGTTTCCGCTGAATACTGCGGGTCACGAAAATTAAGGGTGACAGCCGAAGGAATAAAAGGCGGTTCAGGTAAGTACGCTTTCAGTATTTGTACCAGCACCCGGCTTACGGGCAAGTGAAGCCCTGACTGACAGACAGCCATTTCATCTTTCATGATACTCTCCACATTATTGTGCCGAAAAAAGACGTTATTTACCCGTCAGGAATAACCCGAAAATAATAAAAATATAAACCAACAGCTTTATTCACCACGCCATTAATATAGACCAGCGTCCGGATACATCATTCATGGCATATATTATGTGAACTTCATATTTTCATATTTATTCCCGGCTTACCCGTTTGGGCAAAAAGCGACCCTCCCGAAATACAGGATAATTCAGCAGCATTTGATATTTTGGTGTCATACACCCATTGTGCTGGCAGCAGTAAAATAAAAACGTGTCAGCACAGCTATTATAACAAAACAGCCAGACAAGAGCAATTTATAGCCAAATAAAACATTTATTAATCAGGTAGTTACAAAGTTTCACTTACTCATCCCGCTCAGGTTTACCAAGCTCTTCAGCAACCTGTTCCAGCGCCAGTTTCAGTAACCGGTCCCGGGCTGCCGGTGACATCGCCCGGAACAGCTCAGTCAGCAGGGCCAGTTTTTCATCTGAAGGTAACTTAACAGCTTCCCTTTCGCTTTTCAGGGACATACCCGCAGCACTGATATGGTAAACAAACCCCTTGCCACTGGTTCTCTTGCGCCTGATTTCAGGATGAAGCTCAGCCAGCTTTTCCAGTCGCAGTCGTGCGCCTTTTGGGGTGCCAGGCATACCGTCCATTCCGACGAATTCTGCGGCTGTCAGCCATGTGCTGTCTTCCCTGCTGTTGTCTTCTCCGGACAGTGTTCCGGCCTGATGCTGCATATTGTTATCCATAAAATATTTCATCAGATATCAAAGCGTTAACGGAGTTTTAACTGCAACCCATAAAAAGGTAGTTGATAACTTCCCTTTGTTCGCTTTTAATATCCATGTACTAAGTATGTGGAATGACTACCATGACTAACTCATCAGCTTCGCAGAAAAAGCGAAGTAAGGGAAGTGTTACAGACTGGCACCGCGCCGATATTGTGGCGGCCCTGCACAAGCGTGGCATCACACTGACCCAGTTATCCCGCTCTCACGGGCTGGCGGCACGGACCCTCAGTAATGCAATGGAACGCCACTATCCCCGGGCAGAACGCCTGATAGCCGACGCTCTGGAGATGAAACCGGAAGACATCTGGCCGCTGCGCTACCGGAATAAAGGCAACACAGGGCAATAACACCGGCCATGCCCGGAAGGATGAATGAATAACCCGTTCGGTGCGCGAGCAGGTTTCCCGCAACAGGGACCAGCATCACCGGGCTGCCAGTAAAACTGGATTTAACAGAACTGCAGGCGGAATAAAGCCTGTATGGCGGTATTGCTGCCAGCCGTTATGGCACGGCAATGCATTTTATTTCTATATCAACACATTCATTATGCGGGGTATTTGTATGGCTGACGGACAGGATATAAAAAAACAGAAGGACAATTATGCGGAGAAAATGCGCCTTCTGCTCAGTGGAAAACAGGGGCTGGCAAAACTGTTCTGGTATTACTGGTTTCCTGTCACTGTAATTCTGAATATTTTTTATTTTATGGTCAGCACCGGACACCTTCATATTCTGTGTGGTGTTTATTCTGCTTATGTGGGCATACAGACCCTGCGGGGCACATGGAATATTATCCGGGAAGGAAACAAAGGCTGGGCCATTGCCGTACTGC